>RFIM01000283.1 GCA_003695215.1 Chloroflexota bacterium | reverse complement strand
TTTTGGATCAATTTTAATTGTAGCATTGACGAATCTCTAGGCAGATCACAAGCCAGTTACGGCACCTGAGGCGATCTAGGCGTGCTGCGTCTGCGTCGCAGTCTTGGCGGTCACATGGCAGGCGGCCAGGCTGCGCCCTTCGGTCGGCGCGAGTTCGGGCAGGACGACATCGCACAGGTTTGGCACGTGCCAAGGGCAACGCGGATGAAAGGCACAGCCGCTTGGAATACGCAGCAAGCTGGGAATATCTTCGCTGCGCAAACTGATGCGTTGCTTGTGGCGCGTCAGCTCAGGATCAGGCTCAGGCAGGGAGGCGATCAAAGCGCGCGTGTAGGGATGTTGCGGCTGAGCAGTGACATCAGGCGCGCTGCCGATCTCTACGATGCGCCCTAAGTACATGACGGCAATGCGCCCTTCCCATGCGAAGTAGCGCGCCACAGCCAGATCGTGCGTGATGAAGACGAAGGTCAAATTCAGGCGCCGCTGCAGCTCAGAAAGCGTGTTGAGCAGGCTGACGCGAATCGAGACGTCTACCATAGAGACAGGCTCATCGGCCACGATCAGGCGCGGATTGACCGTCAGGGCGCGCGCAATAGAGACGCGCTGACGCTGCCCGCCGCTGAGCTGATGCGGAAATTTATCGATGAAATCTTCAGGTGGCGTCAAATCCACCAGCTGCAGCAGCTCCAAGACGCGCTCGCGCGCCTGATCGCGGTTGCGCACAAGGCGATGCCTGAACAGCGGAAAGCTCAGCATGCGGTAGAGCGTCTGGGTTGGATTGAGCGAGGCGTAAGGGTCTTGATGGACAATTTGCACGGCGCGTCGATAGGCTCGGAAGGCTTCGCCGCGCAGCTTGCTGACGTCTTGCCCTTCGAAGAAGACCTTGCCTTGGCTCGGCGCGATCAAGCCCGCGATGATCTTCCCTGTGGTCGTCTTGCCGCAGCCGCTCTCGCCGACCAGGCATACGATCTCGCCCTGTGCCACGTCCAGCGAGATATCTTGCAGCACGCGGACGATCTGCCTGCCTGCCTTGAAGGACTTATGCACCCGCTGCAAACTGAGCAACGGCGATGTATGATTCATGCCAGATTCTCCTAACTTAAGAGGCACAGCGCCCAATTCACAGCTCAACTCCATCGAAGGAGGGCTCTGACTGCGCTCGGCAAAGAATATCTGTGGCGCCCTAGGCAGCGCCTCTCAGCCGACTTCCTGCGAGGAAGGCAATTCGCGCAGCACAGGCAAGCGATCCCAGAAGTGGCAGGCGCTGGCATGGCCTGGGGCGCGCATTTCCAGCGGCGGCGCTTGCTCATGGCAGATGGCCTGCGCATAGCTGCAGCGCGGCGCGAAGGCGCAGCCTTTGGGCAGATCGATCAGATCGGGCGGCGAGCCTGGAATTGAGACCAACTCGGCGCGTCCGCCGCTCAGATTCGGCACGGCGCGCATCAAACCAAGCGTGTACGGATGCTTGGGACGGTAGAAGACTTCGTTGACCTGCCCGATCTCGACCACGCTGCCGGCATACATGGTCACGATGCGATGCGCCAGCTCAGCTGCCATTGAGAGATCGTGCGAGATGAAGATCAGCGCGAAGCCCATCTCCTCGCGCAGACGCTTCAGCACCTCGATGATGGTGCGCTGAGTCAGCACGTCCAGCGCTGTGGTCGGCTCATCCAAGATGACCACTTGCGGATCGAGCAGCAGGCCTAGCGCCAAAAGCACGCGCTGGCGCATGCCGCCGCTCAGCTCATGCGGATAGGCGTTATAGACGCGCCGCGGGTCCAGCCGCACTTGCTGAAACAGCCATAAGGCGCGCTCTTCTACGCGCTTGGCGTCGTGCTCGCCATGGGCGCGGGCCGTCTCTTGCACTTGCGCGCTGATCTTCAGGACAGGGTTCAGCGCGTTGAGCGCGCTCTGAAAGACCATAGCGCAGTTGCGCCAACGGAAAGCGCGCAGTTGGCGCTGATTCAAGCGCAGCACATCAACGGGCGCGCTGTGATCGCCGCCGCGAAAGATCACTTTGCCGCTTGTGATCTTAGCAGAACGCGAGAGCAGGCGCACTAGCGCTAAGGCCAGCGTCGTCTTGCCACAGCCGCTCTCGCCGATCACTGCTACCGTCTCGCTTGGAAAGACGTCGAAGCTCACATCGCGGACAGCTTTGACCATGCCGCGCCGCGCCATGTAAGCGACGCTCAAATTTTGAATGCTCAAAACGGGCTGATGAGTCATGTTGGCTACGCTCCTGAGCGCAGGCGTGGATTGAAGATATCTTCAATGGAACGCGCTAAGGTGACCAATGACCATTGGAAGAGCGCGATCGCCAAGACAGGCGAGAGGATGAACCAGACGGTCTCAGAGAGGTAGATCGCGCCTGTGGTGCGCGCGCTGAAGATCATCTTTCCCCAGTTCAGGTCGGAGAGCGGCACCAGGCCGAGCGTGATCAGGGCGATTTGCGCGTAAATGGCGCTAGTCATCGCCAAGATCATGCTGATGGCGATGTAGCTGGCCATGTTCGGTAAAATCTCGCGGAAGATGATGTGTGGCGTGCCCAGATTGAGCGCCACAGCCGCCTCCACGTACTCGCGCTCGCGCAGGCTCAGCACCTGAGCGCGCACAGTGCGCATCAGCACAGGCCACGACCACAACGAGAGGATCAGCGCCTGCGTGATCGGGCTGTTCAGCCGTATGAAACTAGCCAGCACGGTCATGGCCACAAGGTAAGGTATGGTCAGCACGAAGTTGGCGGCGCTGTTGACCAGGCGATCGAACAAGCCGCCTAAAAAGGCAGCGAGCGCACCGAGCGTAATAGCGATCGCAGTGGTGATCAAGCCTGTGAGCACGGCGACCGTGATCACAGGGCGCGATCCGTGCACGATCTGGGCTGCGATGTCCTTGCCTTGATTATCTGTGCCGAGTATGTGTGCAAATGATGGCGGCTGGCTGCGCGCTTGCACATTCACGCGCGGCACAGGCACGATCAGTGGCCCGATGAGCGCCATTAGCAAAAAGAACGTCACGCCGAACAAGCCTATCGCGCCACTCGGACTACGCCGAAAGGCTCGCCAAAGGCTGCCCAAACGCGGCCAAGGCAAGCGGCGGCTCTGCGGCAAACTCGGTGTGGCAGTGGTCATCTTCGCACTCCTACTTGTTTGTGCCAAGCCGCACGCGTGGATCAAGCTGAGAGTAGAGCAAGTCTGCCAGCAAGTTTGCCAGCACGGTCGAGACTGTGATCATCAGGAAAATGCCTTGCATCAGCGGGTAATCGCGCGCGCCAATTGCCTCGAACAGGCGAATGCCGATGCCTTGATACATGAAGAACAGCTCGATGATGATCGCGCCGCCGACCACCGAGCCAACGCTCAGGGCCAACTGGGTGAAGAGCGGCAATGAGGCGTTGCGGCCGACGTAGGCAATCAGAATGCGGCGCTGTGGCAAACCGCGCGCGTGCGCAGCGTTCACATACTCCTCGCCCAAGACGCTCAGAGTGCTGTTCTTCATGCTCAGCGCCCAATGGCCGACCTGGCTCAGCACATAGGTCAGGACGGGCAAAATGGCGTAGAGCAGCACGCTGGCAATGAACTCAGGCGTGAGGCTCGGCGTGAGCTTCGGATCGTAGGTGCCGCGCATCCGTGCCACAGGCAGCAGCTTCCACTGCACGCCAATCAGGTAAATCAAGATGATCGGCAGCAGGTAATTCGGAATGCTGCTCAGGAACGAAGCTACGGTCGAGATGGCTATATCGAAAAAGCTGTTGCGCCAATAAGCCATCAGCATGCCCAACAGCAAGCCCAGCACAAAGCTGATCAGCAAGCCTAAGCCGACGCTGAAGAGCGTCCATGGCAGGAAGCGCGCGATGATCTCGATCACAGGCGTGTTGGTCGAGCTGATGGAGACGCCTAGATCGCCGCGCAGCAAATTGCCCAGATATTGGAAATACTGCTCGTGGATCGGCGCGTTAAAATTGACCGAGAACATAGCCGCCGCCTGCGAGAGCGCCTCTTCGCGCGTCAGCCCTTGCTCCGAGACCAGCCGATCGACCAAAATGTCTACTGGGCTGCCTGGCATCAAGCGGATCAGCACGAAAGTGACGCTCAGCACCAGCCAGATTGTGAAAAGCGCTTGCAGCAATGAGCGGAACAGATAGCTTTTGAAGAGGCGCTCGATGCGAGTGCGCAACACTGCCAGGATGCTCGGCGGCGCGTTCGAAAGCGACGTCTCTACCATAAAAGGCTCCACAAAACTCTATAGTAGCCTTTAACTTTAGCGCCTTTATCGCTTCAGCGCCAATTTTCACCTGAATGTGCCTGTGCATTTCGGCACGAGCGCGCTATACTCTAGGCACAGGCTCCGCAACAGACCGAATAGAGAACAGCTCAATGGCTAGACAATCCGTGTATCCTTTCACCGCCATTGTCGGGCAGAATCGCATGAAGCTGGCTTTGTGCTTGAACGCGATCAATCCGAGCATTGGCGGCGTCTTGATTCGAGGCGAGCGTGGCACAGCCAAATCCACGGCTGCGCGCGCCTTAGCGGCTTTGCTGCCAGAGATACGCGTGGTGGCAGATTGCCCTTTCAGCTGCGACCCTGACCGCCCTGACTTGCTGTGCGATAACTGCCGCGAGCGCCTGGCGCGCGGCGAAGAGTTGCCTGTGGCGCGCCGCAAGATTCGTATCGTCGATCTGCCCGTCAGCGCCACCGAAGATCGCGTGGTCGGCACTCTAGATATTGAGAAAGCTATCAAGAAAGGCGAGCGGCACTTCGAGCCAGGCGTCTTGGCAGCGGCTAATCGCGGCATTTTGTACGTGGACGAAGTCAATCTGCTCGATGATCACGTCGTCGACCTGCTGCTGGACTCGGCGGCCATGGGCGTGAACACTGTCGAGCGCGAAGGCATCAGCTTCCAGCATCCTGCGCGCTTCATCCTAGTCGGCACGATGAACCCTGAGGAAGGCGATTTGCGGCCGCAATTGCTGGATCGCTTCGCGCTCTCAGTGGAAGTGCGCGGCCTGACCACAGCGCGCGAGCGCATGGCGATCCTCGAGCGCCATATCGCCTTCGACGCCGATCCTGAAGCCTTCCGCGCTGCCTGGCAAGCCTCTGAGCAGAAATTGAGCGCCGAGATCGAAGCAGCGCGCCAAATTCTCGATCAAGTCAGCTATACCAGCCGCGATTTGTTCATCATCGCCAACCTGACCGCCAGCCTGCATGTGGACGGCCATCGCGCTGACTTGGTCATCCTGAAGACGGCGCGCGCCCACGCCGCCTTTGAAGGCCGCACGCGCATCAATGAGCGCGATATCATGATCGCCGCTGAGCTAGCCTTGCCGCATCGCCTCAAGCGCGGGCCGTTCCACGAAGCCCAAGCCAGCCTGAGCAATCTCGAAGAGCGCGTCCAGCAGCTGCAAGGCCAGTATGAAGAGACCGAGCAGCTGGAGACCGTGCCGCAAAACGCTGAGTCCGATAAAAAAAAAGCGACGCGCTGAACGCCGAGCAGACCGAGACAGCCGTACAGCCGCCTGAGCAAGCTCAAGCCGAGCCTGCCCTGCAGTCGGTCTTCGATAGGCGCGATGCGCATTGGTGGGAAGGCGGCAAGCAGATCGATCCGAGCGCCGAGTTCGAGACGCGCAAGCTGGATACGCCCTTAGATCGCCTGACGCGCAAAATGGCAGGTCGGCGCAGCCCGACGCGCACTGAGCGCAAACGCGGACGCTACATCCAGGCGCGGCCAGCTGGGGAGAAGCGCGATGACATCGCCTTGGATGCCACTTTGCGCGCTGCGGCGCCTTTCCAGCGGCAGCGGCCGCATGGCGATCTGGCCTATCGCATTGAAAAGCAGGATCTGCAGCGGAAAATCCGCGTGAAGCGCGCTGCAAACTTGATCCTCTTCGTGGTAGACGCCTCGTGGAGCATGGCAGTCACTGAGCGCATGCAGGCGACCAAAGGCGCCATCCTCTCGCTGCTGACCGACGCTTACCAGCGCCGCGACCGCGTCGGCTTGATCGTCTTCCAAAAAGATCGGGCGAATTTGCTCTTGCCGCCGACCAATTCCGTGGTCTTGGCGCGCAAGGCACTGGCCGAGATTCCTGTTGGCGGCAAGACGCCGCTTTCAGCAGGCCTGCTGCTGGCCTTGCAGGTCTTTGAGCGTGAGAAGCGCCTGCATCCTGATGTGATGCCGCTGATGATCCTCTTGACCGACGGCGCCGGCAACGTCTCGATCAGCGATTTGCCGCCACAGCAGGAAGCGCATCAGCTGGCCGATCGCATTCGTGAGGCGAACATCCGCAATGTAACTATCAACATGGAGCATCCTGCCTTCGATCAAGGCTTGGCGCGCCAATTGGCGCAACACCTCGGCGGCGCCTGCTTCACGCTGGCTGATTTGCGCGCCGAGACGCTCTATCGCGCGGTGCGCCAACAGCTGGAGTAGCTATTCCTTCAGCACGGCGAAGACGACGATGCGCTTGGTATTGACGCGGTAAGGATAGCACGAGATCAAGGTCAGGCGCTTGGCATCGCCACCACTGCCTAGCACCCAGACGTCGGTCGGCGCCACGATCTGATGCCCTTTGATGACGCCGCGCTCGTTGTTTGGCTGCACGATGTAGGTGTAGTCTTTCGTCCAGGTGCTGACGATGATCTCATCGCCTGGCTGCAGACGGTCGAGATGGCGGAAGATTTCGCCATAGATATCGTTATGGGCTGAGAGCACCATGTTGCCGCGCTCACCTGGATTGGCGCTGCCAATGTGATGGCCGACGCCGAGCTTGAGCGCTTCCCAGTCATCGCCCGTCACCACTTGGCTATCCACGCCGATGCGCGGGATGCGGATGCGCACAGGGCCTTCGCGGCTCGGTGTTGGGCGGCGCAGCGGCAGGCTGGCAGTGAAGTTGGCGAACTGATCGCGATATTGAGCAGGCACTTCTTCCAAGTTGAAGATGGCCTCATCGCCGCGGAAGGTGTGGCCGCTCGGTAGGACCACAGCGGCCAGGTTGATGAGCGGCGTCGGCGTTGGCGGCACGAATTGCGCACGCCGAGTGGCCTCGGCTTCAGCCTGCAGCGCAGCAGTCTGCTGTGAGAGCTCGTTGAAGGACTCCAGCAGGCCGAGCAGGAGGACGATCAGGCCGATCACAGCGGCGATTTCCACAGCCGTCAGGGTTGCGTTCCAAAGCTGTTTGCGCCGCTTGCGCGCCTGCTCAGGATCGGGCGGCTGCATTGCGCGCAGCTCCAGCTCGTCTTCGAAGGTCACCTCAGCGAAATAATCGGCGCGGCGCGCCGCGGGCGGCGTGCTAGGCTCAGGCGCGGAGTCGGCCTCGGGCTCGGTCGGCACAGGCGCCAGGTGCGGCGCCAGGCGCTCGGGCGTTTGCACTTGCACAGGGCGCCCGCTTGGGATGCGCCTGCCCTTGCTCGCGTAGGTCTGTAGGCGCGCCAAACGTGCCTCGCGCTTGCGGATGGCCAGAATGCGCTCTAGCTCTTCAATGGAAAGTTCATCCACAGGGCGTTTATCGCGCATGGCAGCTCACCTCAAAGCTCAGCGGCGCTTAGCAGCCACTGCAAAGACCTCGCGCTCGAAGAACCAGCGGAAAGGCGGCACGCGGAAGGCTGCAGCGCGCAGCAGGTCGATCAAGAGCGGATTCTGCCTGCCTTGCGGCGGCGAATCAAGCCAGACGCGGCTGCGGAAGCCTGCCCTTGCCAGAGCGCGCCGCAAACTGAGCATGGACTGCTCGTTGACGTGCACTTCTTGGTTGACGTTGACCAGAAAGGCGCGTGGATTGGCGGGATAGCGCGCGCCTTGCCCGAGCAAGCGCCGAAAGGTGCGCACCAGCGGATAGGCGTAGCGATCATACCAGGCGTTCGGCGCTGTATGGACGATCAAGCGCCCATCGGGCTTCAGGACGCGATGAATCTCGCACAGGGCCTTGTGCAATTCCCATGGATGCAGGTGCTCGACTACATCGAAGAGCAGGACGCGGTCGAAATAGGCGCTTGGGAAGGGCAGCTGCTTGGCATCAGCCTGTGCCACGCCGATTTTGCCGCGTGCGTCGTTGGTATTTTGTGCGATCTCTTTGGAGAGCTGCACCGCGGCGATAGCGTAGTCAATGCCGTAGGCGTGCGCGCCGAGCTTGGCGCAATGCCGCAAAATCTCGCCGCGCCCACAGCCGACGTCCAGCACAGTCATGCCTGCTTCCACAGCAGCGACGGCAAAGGCGGCGCGCAATCGCCGTGAGAGATGCTCGCCTTCGCTGCGCACAAATTCATCGTAGCCTTCGCAGGCGGTCAAAAAATACTCTTGGGTGTAGCGCGTTGAAGGCACAGGCGCTTCGGGCATGCTCACTTGATGGGTCTGCTTTTCCAAAGGCTCAACCGAACTTTCTTTGCTGCGAAGTTGGCTGCACATTATAGCAAGCCTTGCAGCACAGACCAAAAGACGGCCGCAGCGACCACCATTTGACACAGCGTCTCAGAAAGAATACAATGAGACGCAGCGTCAATCTGTGCGTAAGGAGAGCTTTGCGATGTTCCGCCTGAGATCGCAAATTTTAGGAATCTTGCTGTGTGCAGCGCTGATCGTCGCTGTGGCTGTGCCCATGAGCGGCGCTGCAGCTGAGAATCGCCTGAAAGTAGTGGCTACCTTCAGCATTCTGGGCGATTGGATAGCCAACGTGGCTGCGGATAAGGTCGATCTGCAAGTTTTGGTCGGCGCGGGCAGCGATTCGCACACCTACGAGCCGAGTCCTGCTGATAGCGCCGTGCTGAGCCAAGCCGACTTGATCTTCGCGATCGGCGCTGAGTTCGAGCCATGGCTGGATGCGCTGGTCGAGTCTTCTGGCACAAAGGCGAAGCGCATCGTGCTGACAGAAGGCTTGGAGCTATTGCCCTTTGAAGGGCATGCGCATGAGGAAGATATGCACCATGACGGCGAAGGCGAGGCGGACGATGCCGAGCACGCGCATGGCGAATTCGATCCGCACGTTTGGCACGACGTCTCGCTGGTGATCAAGCTGGTCGAGCGCATTCGCGACGCGCTGGTTGAGGCCGATGCAGCCAACGCTGAGAGCTACACACAGCAAGCAGCGCTCTACATCGCTCAGCTTGGCTTGCTAGATGGCGAGATTCTGCTTTCGGTCGATGAGGTGCCTGAAGCGCGCCGCGTGCTGATCACGACGCACGAGACCTTTGCCTACTTCGGCGCGCGTTACGGCTTCAAGGTGGATAGCGCGCTCGGCGTGACAACCGAGGCGGCCGATCCATCGGCGGGCGAGATCGCCGAGCTGATCGAGCGCGTCAAGGCAGCGGGCGTGCCTGCGATCTTCGCCGATAACGTCACTAATCCGCGCCTGATGGAACAGATCGCGCGTGAGGCGGGCGTCAAGCTAGCGCCGCCGCTCTTCACTGATGCGCTCGGCGAGGCGGGCAGCGAAGGCGATACCTATCTCAAGATGATGCGCTATAACCTGAAGACGATCATCGAGGCGCTCAAGTAACAAGTAAAAAGGCCATGATCGCCTCTGCTAAAGCCAAGTGGAACGATCTGCACTTGTTCTATAGCCATCGCCGCTATACGGCGCCCGTGCCCGAGAGCGCCGCGCTGGAGATCGAGAACCTGTGCGTCAATCGCCCTAACGAGAACGTCCTAGCGCTGGAGAACATCTCAGTGCGTGTGCCGATCGGCACGCGCCTAGCGCTGGTCGGGCCGAACGGCGCGGGCAAGTCCACGCTGCTGAAGACTATCGCCGGCTTGCTGCCAATTCGCTCGGGCAAGCTGCTGATCTACGGCTTGCCTGTGGGCGCTTGCCATCATCGTGTGGCCTACCTGCCGCAACGCGGCGAGATCGACTGGCGCTTTCCGATCACGCTGCGCCGCTTGGTGATGACGGGGCGTTACGTCCACTTGGGCTGGCTGCGCCGCCCGAGCCCGCGCGACTGGCAAATCGTCGACCAGATAATCGCGCGGCTGGGCCTCTCTGAGCTAGCTGAGCGGCAGATTGGGCAGCTGAGCGGCGGCCAGCAGCAGCGCGCGCTGCTGGCACGCGCCCTAGCCCAAGAAGCCGACCTGATCCTGCTGGACGAGCCGACTTCAGCCGTTGATGCTGAGACGCAGGCGATCATCAGCCGTCTCATCGCTGAGCTGAGCCGAGATGGCAAGACGCTTGTGGTTGCCACGCACAACCTTGAGCGCCTTGAGAGCGACTTCGATAGCGTCCTGTACTTGCGCGAAGGCAGGCAAGTGAGTGAATCTGCCTTGCAGCACACGCGATGATTTCCCTGAACGACCTGATCGAACCGTTCGTGCGTTTCCAGTTCATGCGCCACAGCTTGCTGGCTGTGGTGATGGTCGGCACGCTATGCGCGACCATTGGCGTGTATGTGGTGCTGCGGCGTATGGCTTTCATTGGCGATGCGCTGGCACATACTGTGCTGCCGGGCATTGTCTTGGCCTACTTCAACGGCTTGAGCCTGTTTCTGGGCGCGGTAGTGGCAGGCTTGCTGACGGCTCTGGGCATCGGCTGGCTCTCGCGGCGCGAGACGCTGCGCGAAGATACGGCTATTGGCATCATGTTCACCTTCATGTTCGCGCTAGGCATCTTGCTGATGAGCACGGCGCGTTCTTTCCGCGATTTTACGCATATCCTGTTTGGCAATGTGCTGGGCGTCACGCCAGGCGATCTGACGCTGATCGGCGTGGTATCGCTGATCGTGCTGGGCACGCTGCTGTTGTTCCACAAGGAATTCGAGCTGACGTCGTTCGATCCGATTCATGCTGAAGTGATCGGCTTGCGCGCCGATCGGCTGCGCTATGCCTTGCTGATCCTGCTAGCGCTGACTGTAGTGACGGCCATTCAGGCCGTGGGCGTAGTGCTGACGAGCGCGATGCTGGTGACGCCTGCGGCGACTGCCTCGCTGCTGACCAATCGCCTGCCGCGCATGATGTTGATCGCAGTTGTGGTGGCGATCAGCGCAGGCGTGATCGGCTTATACTTCTCCTACCGCTACAATGTGGCCTCTGGCGCTGCCATTGTGCTGGCTTGCAGCGTGCTCTTCGGTTTGGCTTGGCTAGGGCGCACGCTCAGGCGCGCCTTGAGCGGCTTTTGGGCACGCTACCGCTGATTTGGGCTGATTCGCCATAGCCGCGCCGCTCGGGTATGTTAATATTGAGCGACGCCTTGCTATGGAGGAATTTTAGCCGTGTCTTTGACTGAGTTCGCCATTATCGAATCGACCTTGCGCGAAGGCGAGCAGTTTGCCAACGCCAACTTCACGCCTGATCAGAAGCGGCGCATCGCT
>RFIM01000282.1 GCA_003695215.1 Chloroflexota bacterium | reverse complement strand
GTTTTCGGTTATGTGCCACTGCCTTTTGAGCCCTACCGTGTAGCTGGCCCGTGCCTGCGTACATGGCACTTCGTCTCAGTCCTACGGGCAGCTGGGCATCAAGTTTGCTTGATTGGCGACCGCATGGCGGGCGTTTGCCCTGAAAGTTTGCCCACAATCATCACGACCGAAGAAGAGAATTTCATCTACCACAGCGTTCATGACGTGGTATGGCATGATCCAGGTGCCTTGCGCCCGTTGATCAGCGCCTTCAAACCTGAGTGTGCTATAGGCGTTACAACGCCAACGGCCACTGTAGCGGCGGCTAATATCGGCGATTTACCGCTCTGGTGCGATCTCTACGGCAGCATCATGGCAGAAGCACAGCTCAAGGCATTGCTCTACGCTGATGATCGCTATCTTGGCTATTTCTGGAACTTCGAGCGCCAAGCTATTGAGCGCGCTGATAAATTCTCAGCCGTCTCCGAGCGCCAACAATGGTCTGTTGTAGGTGAGCTAGGCATCTGGGGGCGTCTCAATCAATGGACGAGCGGCTATCAATTTGTGACCACTATCCCGATTGCTAGCGAGGATAAGCCTTTCACGGCCACAGGGCGCTTCATGCGCGGCGTTCAAATTCCTGAGGACGCCTTTCTAATACTCTACAGTGGCGGCTATAACACTTGGACGGATGTAGATACGCTTTTTAACGCCTTAGAATGCGTCTTACGTACACATCCAAAGGCGCATTTTGTCTCAACAGGCGGCGTCATATATGGGCATGATGATTTCACCTATCGGCGTTTTGAGCGCCTGATCGCCGAGTCCGCCTACCGCGAGCGCTATCACCTGTGCGGTTGGATCGAAGCGCAGTCCTTGATCAACCTCTATCTCGAGAGCGATGTCGCTGTCAACACAGATCGATTCGCCTATGAAACGATGCTCGGCAGCCGTACGCGCATTCTGGATTGGCTGCGTGCAGGCTTGCCGTGTGTCTCCTCTGACCTGACCGAATTGGCACAGAGCGTTGCCGCTTATGGCGCAGGCTTCACTTATCCGCCTGGCGATGCCGAGCGGCTTGCAGAGTGCCTGCTGGCTTGCGCCGAGCCTGAGCGCAACGCGCAAATGCGCCAAAATGCGCGTCGCTTGCTCACAGAGCGTTATACCTACCAAGCGACCAGTGCTGAGCTGCTGGCTTGGGCAGCGGCGCCGTGCCGTGCGCCTGACGTAGGAAGGCCAACTGTTAAATTGGTGCGCCCTTATCGCACGGCATGGGTTGAATTTGAGGAGATGCTGCAGACCCGTCAGCTGAATCTTAGCTTGGCTGTCAAATTATGGCCACCTGTTGCTACGCTCTTGAGGCGATTGGGCTTGGCTAGGTATTTGCAAAAGCTCGCTATGCGCGGCCAAAATGCTTTCCGCTTCGATGTTTCGCCTTACCAGGCAAAATGGTTATTGAAGATCGCACCAGGAGAGATTCGAGCAAGGCAGCAGTTCGTGATCGAGGCTGATGTTCAAAATATTGGCAGCGCGCTTTGGCTGCCCATCAGCCAGAGCGAGTTCGGCGTGAATGTAGCTTACCGCTGGCATTACGGGGCACAGATGAGCGAATGGGGACGCCTGCCTTTGCCGCAGACTGTGCCGCCTGGCCAAAGTGTTCAGTTACGTTTGATCCTGCAAGCGCCTGAGCGGGCAGGCGAACACACGCTTGAGCTGGACTTGGTGCGCGAGGGCGTCACCTGGTTTGCGCAAACGACAGGCGGAGGTGCGCTCCGCCTGCCCATTCGTGTGATCGGCTAGCCTTTCACGGCGCCGGCGGTTGTGCCGCTAGCGATCTGATCCTGCAGCAGCAGATACACGATCAGAGTCGGCAGCATGCCAATCACAGCGCCGGCTGCGAACAAGCCCCACTGATTGGCGAAGTTGCTGCTGACGAAGTTGACGTACAAGCCAACCATCAGCGTCCAAGTCTCTTTATCGCGCAGCAGCACACGCGCCAACACGAACTCGTTGAAAATGCCTACAAAAGATAGCACGCCGATCACGATCAAGATCGGGCGCGCTGCAGGCAAGATGATGCGGATATAGGTCTGCAGGATAGTCGCGCCGTCTACGAGCGCCGCTTCATCCAGCTCACGCGGGATTGAGTCGAAGAAGCCCTTCATCAGCCAGATGTTGGTGCCCATGGCGCCGCCAATGTAGACCAGGATCAAGCCGCCTGGCGTGTTAAAGCCGATAAAAGGCAAGTAAACGCCGAGCTGCTGCAACATCAGGAAAATCGAGACCATTGCCAGCAGATTCGGGAAGACTTGCACTAGCAGCATGAACAGCAGCAGGTTGCGCCGACCTTTGAAATTGAAGCGCGAGAAAGCATAGGCTGCCGGCGCTGTGATAGTGACGATGCCTATCGCCGTCACTGAGGCAACCAGCGTCGAGTTCAGCAGCCAGCGGAAAAATGGATAGCGATCAGGATTGCCTAGCAGGTCTGTGTAATTCTTGAGGAGCAAAGCAGGGTCCGAGACGTTCGGAATCAGGCTCTGGCTGGCCATGCTCTGCAACGGATTGAGCGACGCGCTGACGATCCACAACACTGGGAAAAGCGCAAAGACGACCAGGACGCTCAAAATGGCGTAGCGCACTAGGCTTTCAAGCCGTCGGCGCTGCTTGAGAGTCAAGCCGCTGTCCTGCGCATACGTCACCATAGGCTTTGAGATGCTAGACATTTCGAGAGACCTCCTCCCAACGCCGTGTCAGGCCCATCTGCATGATGGTGACCGTGCCAACGATGATGAAGATGATGATCGAAATGGCAGAGGCAAAGCCGAAATCGGCGCCGCCTTGCCCTGAGAAGGCAATGCGGTAGGTGTAGCTGATCAGAATGTCTGTTTGCCCAGCCGGAATGGGCGAATCGGCGATCACAGGGTTGCCATCGTTGAAAGCGGCGATCAGGGTGTAGTTATTGAAGTTGAAGGTGAACGAGCTGATCAGCAGCGGGCCGATCGAGACCAGCAAGAGCGGCATAGTGATGTAGCGGAAGGCCTGGAAGCGATTGGCGCCGTCTACTTGTGCCGCTTCGTACAAGTCAGAGGGGATAGCCGCCAAGGCGCCGCTGCAGACCAGCATGAAATATGGGTAGCCGAGCCATAGATTCACGATCAGAATGGCGATGCGCGTCAAGGTGCCATCAGCGAAGACGTTGGGCAAGCCTGGGAAGATTTGGCTGAAGACGCCGAACTGCGGCTGGAACATGCCGCGCCAAGTCACCACTGAGATGAGCGCAGGGATAGCGTATGGCACGATCAGCAGCGTGCGGAACAATCGGCGCCCGAAGAACTTGCCCTGCATTAGCAGCGCCACAAGCAAGCCGAGCGCGAACGTGGTTGCCACTGAGGATAAGGCAAAGACGACCGTCCAGGTGAAGATGCTCAGCAGCGGGCCGCGCAAAGCAGGGCTGTTGAAGAATCGGTCAAAGTTCGTGAAGCCGATCACAGTCCGATAGCCGACGCCAGCTGGAAAGCCTTCGATCTTCATCAGGAAGTCGCTCGCCTTCGCCTCAGGATTCTGAGCGCGAGCGGCCTCAAGCGCGGCGCGGTCGACAAAGAAGCCGATCGCATCGTCAGCCGTGAAGACAGCGCCCGTCCGCCGATCGGTGACGCTGTCGGTGGCCCTATCATAGCGGTAGCGCGGCTCAAGAACTGCCGCAAAATCGCGGGTGATGCTCAAGCGGTTATCTGCGGGCCCGAACTGCTGGCTAGCGGCTGCACTGAGCAAGCGAGTGCGCTCAGCGCGTGTGGCGCGCCGAAAGCCTTGATAGGTCTCAGGTATCTCGCCGCTGACAGGCTGCAACTCGCCTTGCCCAATCACGAAAAAAGCGCTGCCATCAGGCGCCGTCAGCCAGAGTGCATATTCGCCCGCCGCGTTGATGAAGGCTTCCCAGCGGTAGCGCACGGCCGTCTCGGGCACAAAGGTCCGCTGCTCCAAAAGTTGCACCACTTGCGTTTTGGTCAACAAGTGGCCATCGCCATAGTTTGTGAAGGCCACGTAAACTGTATAGACAATCGGATAAATGACGCCGAGCGCCAAAAGGGCGAAAGCAGGCGACATCCAGCGTAACGGCTTGAGCGACGGATTCAGGTTGATGATGTTGACCAACAGCGTGATGGCGCCAATGGCAATGGCCAATTCCCAGACTCCGTCGTTGATCAACGAGAAGATCAGCCAGAGCGCGAAGGCGTCCACTATCATCAGACCGATGTAGCGCAGGATCAGGGTCACTACACCTGGAATGGCAGGTTGAACAGATGGCTGTTGTGTGAGCGTACCTGTGGTCATAAACGCGGTTGCGGCGCGGAAGAGCCGCTCTCCTTTCCAACAAGCGTTAAGTTAACAAAAGGGCGGGAAAGGTCTCCTCCCCGCCCTCGCTGATGCGGATTACATAGCCTTGTAGAGCTGCTGAGGCTTACTTGAGCAGGTTGCGAATCTGCTCTGCGGCCGTCTTGAAGGCTTCCTCAGCGCTGACTTGCTGGTTGGCCACGGCCTCAATGGCGTTGCCCCAAGCCTGCCACAC
>RFIM01000034.1 GCA_003695215.1 Chloroflexota bacterium | reverse complement strand
TCTAGCGATACTGAGTGGATTTACACAGGTGTCGCAGGCGATAGGCGCACCGATAGCGGCATGACTGACGATAACGACATCACCGAAGTGCGCCTGACTACTGACGGCACCTACCTGTTCTTCCTGATCCGCATGGCGGATATCAGCAATCCGAGCAACGTTCATGTTGCCATTGGCGTTGATACCAATCAGGAAGGTAATCCTGCTAGTTCAGGGCAGAACTTCTTGGGTGATGACAGTGGCTTAACTTACAACTTACGTCCGTTCATCCGCCCTGAGCGCCAACTAGCCTTACGCTATGGCGGCGGCAGCTCGCCTGTGATCGAGTGGTTCGCTGGCGGCTCATGGTATGGCATTGGCGGCAGCCAAATCGCCATCAGCGCTGCTAACGATGTGATCGAGGCGCGCGTGCCGCTCAACGATTTAAACGGTATGAACGCCAACAGTAGCTTCATCCTCACGCTGGCCACCTTCACCAACGGCTCAGGCTGGAACAACGATACCGACACTACAGCCACAGGTGCTGTTGATACGCTCGGCATTCCTGGTCAAGGAACGGCGAATGCCTGGGATCGCGACTTGAGCGATAGCGCCATCGATCTTGGCTGGTACATCAAGCTGAATGGCGCTTCTGCCGCGCCAACAGCGGTCGTCTTTGATCGCCTGTACCATTCCTCTTGCGATCAATTCACCACTTTCGCCTGCCCAGCTGGCGATCATCCACAAGCTGAGCAGATTCCCAGCTTTCAGAGCTTCCCGAGTGGCGAACCACCGCGCTTCATGAATGCGCGCCGCTATAGCAATACGCAAGCCATCCCTGGGCGCAACACTAACGTGTTTGTCTACGATGACGAGCCACTCGAACTCTATATGATGGCAATGGCAGGCGATCTGACCGTGGATAGCACCACGCCGTTTATCCTTTACTACGGTAGTGGCGGCACAGTCACCATGCAGCAGGTTGGCACATGGACAGGCAGCTGGAAAGGCGCACCGTTGCTCACCTATGCCATCTTCCAGGGCACACTGCCTTCACAGCCGCCAGGCGATGTCTACTACTCCATGTATGTGCGTGATCTCAGCGGTGACCGCGCCATGTGTCGCAACACGGGCGGCTTGAATTCACGCAAGACGCTCAACCTCTTTGGGCAGGCTTTCAGCGCTGATGGCTGTGCCTTTGCCGACTTCGCCTACAGCGTGTTAGACGATGACACCAGCGGCCCGAACATTGCCAATATCACTTTTACCGATAACGGCAGCAACGACCAAGTTTGCGCTGATGTGGTAGATAACGTCAGCGAGAGCGGCGATAACGACAGCGGCATTCATAACGTCACGCTGCGCTATGCCAACACCAAAGCTGCCGTAATTGGCGGCGGCGGCACCACAGCAGCCATGACCTTAGTCAGCGGCAATACGTACTGCCTCTCAGGCTTGGACTTCACCGATCCGACCTACTACCGCGTCGAGTCACTCAACAATGACTTCGATAACGGCTTGGCAGCCGATCGTGATTTCAGCAAGACCTCAGAGTTCTGCGAAGGCGCCAGCTGTGACGGCAGCTACGCCGGCGATAATGACGTACGCTGGTTTGAAGTGCTGCACGATACGCGCAATCGCACTGCGATCCCAGTTAGCGGTCAGGAAAAATACCGCGATCCGTTTGGTGCCGTCCCGACAAGCAGCACGATCACTCTGCGCATCCGCACTGCCCATGACGATATCGAGGCAGCCTCCGTCAAGGTCTACAACACGCACCTGGGCGATCAGGTCATTGTCGGCACTAAGCTCAGCGAGAGCGATCCGAACTATGACTGGTATGAGTTCGCTATCACGCCTGCTATGACTGCCTCGGCGCGTGAACTTTACTATAAGTTCATTCTGATTGACGGCACAGACGTGGACTGGTACGTAGACGACTACTCTCACAATAGCTATGACCATGAAGATCGCTATGAGAACGGCACAGGTATGATGGTGGACGATGGCGAGGCGCCTGCTTACTTTGGCAATGCCTTCCGTATCACAGTCTATGCTGCAAGCTTTGCTAGCAGCATTGCGCCATGGGCGCAAGATGCCGTGATCTATCAGATCATGCCTGATCGCTTCCGCAATGCAGATCCGAACAATGATACAGCTGCGCCTTACGGCGATGTGTACGGCAATCCTGCAACACTTAGCAGCCTATGGAACACGGCGCCTGAGGATGCGCGCGTGACCAACCAATGGAGCCGCGATTTCTTTGGCGGTGACCTGAAGGGCATCCGCGATGAGCTGGATTACCTCAAGAGCTTGGGCGTGACAGCCATCTACCTGAATCCTATCTTTGCGTCGCCATCCAATCATGGCTACGATACAACGGATTACTACAAGATCAATCCGCGTTACGGCACTAACGCCGAATTCCAACAGTTGGCAGCTGAAGCCAACGCACGCGGCATCAAGATCATCCTAGATGGCGTCTTCAACCACACAGGCTCAGACTCAGTCTACTTTGATCGCTACAATCGCTGGGACGTGAACGGGAATCCTGTAACAGGTAACAACGGCAGCGGCGCCTGCGAATCGGCAAGCTCACCTTATGCGGCTTTCTACGTCTTCACGCCGCTGGCAGGCGGCCCGTGCCGTGGTGGCACAGCTACCTATGACTCGTGGTGGGGCTATGACACGTTGCCTTTAGCTGTGGACAGCGTGCCGAACAATGCTTGGCGCGATTTCGTTTTTGACGTGAACAATAACGGTAACAACGACATCAACAGCTTGCCTGCCATCATCCAGTACTGGTATCAACTGGGCGCAAGCGGTTGGCGCTTTGACGTGGCGGATGAAATTCCGCACGACTTCTGGCAACAGTTCCGCACGCAAGTCAAGGGCAACGACGGCTATCTCGGCCCGCTCTACACTGAAGTGTGGTATGAAGCGACGCCATGGCTGTTCGGCGACCAGCTGGACGCGACCATGAACTATCGCTTCCGCAAAGCTGTCCTCGGCTTCTTGATCGACTCAACCTGGACTGACAACGACAATAATGGCGATCAAACTATGTGGAAGCTCTCGCCGAGCGAGTTTGACTATGTGTTGAATTCAATCCGCGAGGACTACCCGCCTGTGGCGTGGTACAGCATGATGAACCTAATGGGTTCGCACGATACGAATCGGCCGGGATTTGTCTTGCGCGAGCGTAGCGTTAATGCTGCCACAACCATCGAGAAAATGAAGCTAATGGCAACTATCCAGTTCACTATGCCTGGCGCGCCGACCATCTACTACGGTGATGAGGTCGGTTTGGGCTTGACAGATTACGGCGGCTATGCCAACTGGGGCGCCGGCAAGACAGTTGGTGGCATTGTGCAAGATGATCCTTACAATCGCCATACTTTCCCATGGCAGCCAATGGCCCAAGATCCATACAGCCAAGTGCCGAGCGCTTTCGGCGGCTTCACTAGCGCTTCCGGTTCCTTGCCGAGCGGCTTGCCAAATCTGAGCCTACAAGAGACCTACCGTCGTCTTGGTCTGGCACGCGCCGATTATGCTGTGCTGCGCCTCGGCGACTGGGTAACCTTGCTGGCAGACGACGCGAACGAAATCTACGCCTACGCGCGCCTTGATGCCAATAACACGCTCAACGGCGCTGATTGCGCTATCACCATTATCAACCGCAGCACGGCCAGCAAAGCTGTGACGCTGAACAACCTGCCCGCGCAGTGTGCCAATCTCACCTACAGCGATCTGTTCTCAGGCAATAGCGTTAGCGCCACCACAAGCCTCAGCAGCACGCTGAACGGCCTAACGGCACGCCTGCTCCTGCCGCCGCAGCAGAATCCGAACACAGTTGATAACACGGCAACTCTGCCGCCAAAGGCGCTGACGCCCAGCAGTGCCAATCTTGTGCTTGCCACAGGTGCCACAGGCACGCTTACAGCAGCGCTGACCGATCTGGCCGATGTGCCCTTGCCTGCAGGTGTGACCGTGAATGCGCAAGTGCTAAGCGGAAGCGGTACACTGAGCGCTTCAAGCCTGATCACGGATGGTAGTGGCAACGTTAGTGTGAATTACACAGCACCTGCCTCGCCTGAGCTGACGATCATCCGCTTGAGCATTGCTTCGCCAAGCGGGCGCACAGTGGAAGCCAATGTGCCAGTCTTTGTCGGCTATAGCGGCACACCGAGCCCTACGAGCCTGGCCGAGCGCTTGCCTATTGGCACACAACTGAGCCAAGTTGGCGGCGTGCAAGCCATTAAGCGTGGTATCGGCGAGCCTGTCCTTCTACTAGGCACTTACACGGCTGATCCAACGTCTTTCGGCGCGGTAGCGGTCTCTCCGTTTGTGCCCGTACGTCTGAGCAGCACTAGCAATGTGGACGATTTGATCGTCAAGCTGCCTTATACAGATGCGCCCAACGAAGCAGATTTCCGCGCCTGGTGGTATAACGGCAGCACCTGGCAGCCCTTCGTAGGTTCAAGCGACGCGGACACAACTAATGATGTTTACGCGCTGCAGATCACGGCAACCAGTGAGCCTTCACTGAGCGACGTAGCCAATGGCGTCATCTTGATGATCGCAGCACCGCCAGCCTACAACGCCTCTGTGCCAGGCGGCGGCACACTCGTCTTGAACGGCCTGCAGAACGTCAACATCCAGCACTGGCTGCACCTGGCTAACACAGGTGGCGGTATCTTGCAGGTGACCTTGCAAAGCATCAGTGCGCCGTTCACTGCCAGTGGCTTGCCAGCTGCGATTGGTCAGGGCAGCCCAACCACGATCACGGTTCATTGCACGCCTTCGCTCACGCCGCAGACAGGCACGCTAGTCTTGCAAAGCAACGAGATCGGCAGCCCAACCTACACTTACAACCTCACGTGCAGTCGCGCGCTCGATACAATTGCCGTCTACCGCACTGGCACCTTCTTCATCCGCTACGCCAATACCACAGGCTATGCTAACCTTGTGTTAGCGCTGGGCAGCAGCAGCGATGTGCCTCTAGCAGGCGACTGGGATGGCGACGGCGTTGAGACTATCGGCTTCTATCGCCCCAGCACAGGGCAGTTCTTCCTGACCAACAGCAATACGCCAGGCGCGCCAATCGTCTACAACTTCGCTTTGGGCATTCCAGGCGATATTCCTCTGGTCGGTGACTGGGATAACGATGGCAAAGCAGGCATTGGTGTCTTCCGTCCATCGGACGGCGCCTTCTACCTGCGCAACACACTCTCGAGTGGCTTTGCAGAGTATACAGTTGTTTTCGGAGACACCAGCGATGTGCCTGTAGTTGGCGATTGGAACGGCGACGGCTTCTACAGCGTTGGCGTCTATCGCCCCAGCACAGGGCAGTTCTTCCTCAGTAACACCATTTGCACGCTCTGCTCGGCTACAGTTGACTATGCCTTCGTTTTCGGCGTTCCGTCAGATATTCCTGTTATCGGTGACTGGAATGCGGACGGTATCTCAAGCGTGGCCCTCTTCCGCACTACGACAAACACGATCTACTTCCGTAACGATCTCAGCACAGGTTTCGCGGATTGGGAAATTGTCTATGGCATCTCAGGCGACATGCCACTCGCTGCCAAATGGCTGCCCGACTCAGGCTCGCTCAGTGGGCCTGAAGCAGCGCCAACTTTTGTCCCGCGCCAATAAGCTAGCCTGAGCACAGGCTTACCGCCCAAGCAAATGCTTGGGCGGTAAGTTTTCTCATACCTGCTGTTGCATCTAGTGGCGCAACTAAAACGCTGAGCTTGAGCGCGGCTCGAACAGCACGCCCGTGACTGTGTAGACGATCCGCTCACAGATATTCGAAACGCGGTCGGCAAAGCGCTCGATATCGTGCGAGACCCAGAGCAGCAACGTGGCGTATTCGACTGTAGCAGGATTTTCCATCATCGCCTTGATCAGATAGTCGTAGACGCGCCTGTGATAGGCGTCGATCTCCTCGTCGCGGCGCACGATCTGCCGCGCCAGCTCGGCATCGTTCTTCTCAAGGGCGATCATAGCCTGGTTCAAGTTCTCAGCGGCAAGGCGCGCCATATCGTTGAAGAGCGGCATATGAATCGCCGCTGTCAGGTTCTCCATGCGCAGTGTGATGCGCGCGATGCCCGCAGCGTGATCGCCCATGCGCTCCAAGTTTGTGGCAATGCTGACTGCTGCCACGATGCGGCGCAAATCGCCGGCGTTGGGCTGCTGCAATGCCAAGAGCGTGTAAGACTGCTCTTCGATCTCATAGCGCAGGCGGTTGATCGCGGCGTCGAACGCATCGATGCGGCGCGCCGCTTGGAAATCGCGCTGCTGCAG
>RFIM01000033.1 GCA_003695215.1 Chloroflexota bacterium | reverse complement strand
GAGCAAGCCTTTGAGGCCTTCTACGAGCAGATCGCCGCGCTCATCCTTGGCGGCGTCGACTTACTCATCCTAGAGACTTTCACTGACCTGAACGAGATCGCCGAGGCTGTGCGCGCCGCGCGCGCCGCCAATCCGCGCGTGCCTGTTGTCGCCAGCATGACGCTAACGCGAGATAGCACGACCATCTATGGCGATTCG
Organism: Chloroflexota bacterium; assembly: GCA_003695215.1. Lineage (GTDB taxonomy): Bacteria > Chloroflexota > Anaerolineae > Aggregatilineales > UBA2796 > CP2-2F. The sequence continues at coordinate 27,790 of RFIM01000033.1, read as the reverse complement.
CCGCGTGAGATCGCCAATGCCTTAGCCGCCACAGGCGCAAACGTGATCGGCGTCAATTGCAGCAGCGGCCCCTCGCAGCTAGCGCGTGTAGCGCAGATCATGCGCCAAGCGCAGCCTGAAGCGCTGCTCTCGGTCATGCCCAATGGCGGCTTCCCAGAGCTGGTCAATGGACGCGTGATGTATCCTGCTGCGCCTGATTATTTTGGCGACTACGCTGTCATCTTGCGCGATATCGGCGTGACGATCATCGGCGGCTGTTGCGGCACCACGCCCGAGCACATCCGTGCCATGCGCACAGCCCTGGATACGCCTGAACGCAAGCCGCGCATCGTCGTCACCTCAAACGAGCCTAGCCCGCTCCACACCAGCGGCATCCCTGAGGCGCCGACGCGCCTGGCGCAGAAGCTCGCGCTCGGCAAGTTTGTCACTACAGTGGAGATGGCGCCGCCGCGCAGCTTCAACGCCCAGAAAATCCTCGCCTCAGCGCAAATGCTGCAAGAAGCAGGCGTGGATTGCATCGACGTCTCCGATAGCCCAATGGCGCGCATGCGCATGAGCCCTTGGGCAGTCTGCCATTTGATCCAAGATCGGCTGGGCATGGAGACGATCCTGCACTTCCCGACGCGCGGCCGCAACATTTTGCGCGTGCAAGGCGATCTGTTGGCCGCGCACGCCTTGAATGTGCGCAACATCTTAGTGATCATGGGCGATCCGACTGCAATTGGCGATTATCCTGAGGCGAATGACAAGTACGATATCGTGCCTAGCGGCTTGATCAAGCTGATCAAGCAGAACCTGAATGGCGGGCAGGATCAAGCGGGCAACAGCATCGGTCAGCCAACGGCTTTCACAGTCGCTTGTGCTTTGAACTTGACGCCAAAGGATTTGGACGCTGAGATACAGTCGCTGCGCAAGAAGATCGAGGCAGGCGCTGACTTCGCCATGACGCAAAGCGTCTACGAGCCGCACAAGGTCGAGTTGTTCCTGAAGCGCTACGAAGCGCTATATGGCAAGCTGACCTTGCCGATTTTGGTCGGCATTTTGCCGCTTTACGGCGCGCGGCACGCTGCTTTCTTGAACAACGAAGTGCCAGGCATCAGCATTCCCGAGTCGATCATGGCGCGCATCAACGCTGCCGGCGATGTCGCGCCTGCAGTCGGTGTGCAGATTGCCGCGGAGATTCTGCGCGATCTGCGCGGCATGGTGCAAGGCGCCTACATCATTCCGCCGTTCGGCAAATATGAGATGGCGGCTGAGATCGTCGAGTCGTTGGCTCAGCCTGTCTAAAAACTTCGGCGAGAGAAGCTCTCGCCGAAGCCTGTTCCTGAGCCTGGGCTCAGAGCGTGTCGAGCGATTCGCCCGAGCCGCTTGTGGCGTCGCGCACTGCTTTGGCGGCCGCATCAATCGCAGAGCCAATAGCGCCGCCGATTGCCATGCCCGATCTGCCCGCTAGTACGCCGCCAAAGCTAGCGCCCAATTCCGCTGGATTCATGCCCGAGATTTTAGCAACCGCATCGCGCAGCGTTGAACGCAGCTGATCCATCTTCTCCAAGCGCGCTAGTGCCTCGCTCAAGGCGCCGCTTGTGCCGCTCGTGCTCAAGCCCTTGCCTACAGCGCCGCTGCCGCCGCCCGAACCGCCGCCCGCGCTACCGCCTGAACCACCGCCTGAACCGCTGCCCGCGCTACCACCCGCGCTAGCGCCTGAACCGCCGCTCGAGCCACCAGCCGAGCCGCCACTCATGCTGCCTTCTGCGCCGCCTGAGCCGCCGCCCATAGCGCCAATCATCGCATCAGCGAGCTGATTGAACACGCCTGCGCCCGCGCCTGTGGCATTCCGCAAGTTGCCGATGATGCTGTTGGCGATATCGTTGAAGGCGCCGCCGCTCGTGCCATTGCGCAGGTTGTCGATGATCGTATTGGCGAGATCGTTGAAGGTCGGCTGAGTGTTGCCGCTAAAAAGCTGGTTGATGCCGTTGATCATGCCGTCAACAAGGCCGCCAAAGTTAGTGCCGAGTCCGCCTGTGCCTCGAAGAATTCCGTCGACTAGCCCGCCGCCGCCAAGGCCACCGCCGCCGCTGCCCGCGCCCAAGCTGTTGATAATGCCCTGTGCAATTGAATTGAAGGTCGGATTGCGCGCCATCAGGTTGCCGATCATGTTATCAGCAATTTGGCTGAAGCTCTCTCCGCCTTGAAACAAACCGCCGCCTTCGCGCTCGGCCTGCTCAAAGACTTGCGCAATCTTCTGTGTGGCGCTCGAAGCCTCATTCAGGGCCCGCAGCAAGCGCACTAAGGCAGGGAAAACTAACGTCTCCATCTCACGGATGAACTGGTCGGCGCCTTTGCCAATCCAGCCCTTGCCGCGAATTTCGTTGTTCACTATCTGCACAAGGCGCTGATTCATGCTGTTCAGCCCATCAGCGTTCTGCGTAAATGCCTGCGCAATCTCACGCAGCCCATCATAATCCGCTTGAATCTTAGGTGCCGCCATCGCCTCGCATCCTTTTCTCTTTTAGCCCGCTCAGAGAAAGACTCACGCTACCTGCTATCATAACACAGCCTCAGCGGACGTATAGCAGGTGTTGCTGCCCACTGAGGCTTGCTTTGGGCAAATTTTTTACAGGATTTTTGCACTCTTTTTACGAGCCGCTCAGAATTGCGTCTGTATCGATCTGAGCGCGCTGTAGCCTACCGCTATAATCTACATAGACGGATTTCCATTCAGTGAAGGTATCCAGCGCCGTCAGGCCCGCCTCGCGCATGCCGTTGCCTGTGCCGCGTGTGCCGCCGAAGGGGAATTGAATCTCGGCGCCTGTGGTGCCGTGATTGATGTAGACGATGCCTGTGGTCAGATCGCGGATGGCGCGGAAGGCCGCGTTGACGTTCTCAGTGAAGATGCTGCTGGAAAGCCCATAGGCGACGCTGTTGTTGATGGTGATGGCTTCCTCGAGGCTGCTCGCCTCGATGATCGAGAGCACAGGCCCGAAAATTTCCTCTTGGGCGATGCACATCTGCGGCGTGACGTTATCGAAGATCGTCGGCAAGTAGAAGAAGCCGCGCCCTTCAGCGTATTGGCCGCCGCACAGCAAGCGCGCGCCTTCGCTCTTGCCGATCTCGACGTAGCGATGCACGTTCTCACGCGCTTTGGCATTCACCAACGGGCCGACCTGCACGCTCTCGTCTAAGCCATCGCCGAGCTTGAGCTGCTTAGCGCGCTCGACCAGCGCTTCAGTCAGTTTGGCGCGGATGCCACGTTGGACGATCAAGCGGCTTGTGGCCGTACAGCGCTGACCCGTGGTGCCGAAGGCGCTCCACAGGATCGCCTCAACAGCCAGATCGAAGTTGGCGTCATCCATGACGATGATGGCATTCTTGCCGCCTAGCTCTAGGCTGACCTTCTTGCCGCGCCTGGCTGCGCGCGCATACAAGCCATAGCCAACCTCTGTGCTGCCCGTGAACGAGATCACGCGCACATCAGGATGCTCCGCTAAGGCATCGCCGATCACGCCGCCTGGCCCAAGCACTAGATTGAAAACGCCTTCAGGCAAGCCAGCGTCCTGGAAGACCTTCGCCCAAGCCGCGCCAAGCGCAGGCGTATCGCTGGCAGGCTTGAAGACGACTGTGTTGCCGGCGATCAAGGCGGGCAGCGATTTCCAGCTCGGGATGGCGATCGGGAAGTTCCATGGCGTGATGAGCGCAACCACGCCGACCGAATCGCGCAGCGCCATGCCGAACTTGTTGGGCATCTCGACGGGCGCTGTGTAGCCGAGCAGGCGCCGCCCTTCGCCGCCAATGTAAAAAGCCATGTCAATCGCCTCTTGCACATCGCCGCGCGCCTCAGCGATGACCTTGCCCATCTCCTGCGTCATCAGCCGCGCAATCTCTTCCTTGCGCTCGATCAGCAATTGGCCGACACGATAGAGAATCTCGCCGCGACGCGGCGCGGGCAAAAGGCGCCATTTTGGGTAAGCGCGCTTGGCCGCCTCGATCGCCGCTGAGACGTCTTCCACACCGCTCTTGGCCACATCGGCGATAACTGCTTCAGTGGCAGGATTGATCGTGGTGAAGGTCGCGCCGCTTTGGGCAGGGCGCCACTCGCCGCCAATATAATTTTTAATCAACTCGGTCATCTCTTGATCCTTTCAAAGAAAACTTGACCATGCCTTGCCATTATAGCGAATCCTGAGCCTGTCAAGGTACTATGCTGTGCCTGTAGGCGCGCTTGCCCGCGCCCCTGGCCCACTGCTCGGGCGCCATCAGGCGCTTGGAGTGCTTGACAAGCGCTACGAGCCGTGCTAGCATGATCTGCTTGAATTCTGCCTCAGCTTATGCGCACATAGGCTCAACAGGTTTGCGAGAGCTGCTATCGCGGTGCGATCGCGACTCGCTGAGGGCGCTAGAACAACAGGCATAGCCATGAGCCAGCCAGAGGGAATTGCCAAGCTCACTTGGAACGATCCGACCACAGGCGAGCGGCACGAGTTCGTGCTTGTGGAAGGCGCGAGCGCCAGCATCGGGCGTTCGCCCGATAACAACATCTGTATTCCTGAGCGGCACGTCAGCCGTGGGCATGCGATCATCAACTTCCGCGACGGTGTCTTCACGATCACGGATCTGGGCAGCGCCAATGGCACCTACGTCAACGACCGCAAAATCAGCGGGCCGTATGTGCTGACCGATGGCGACGTCATTCGGCTGTACGTGCCTGTGCTCCACTTTTCTGCCATCGTCAGCGAAGAGGAGCTGGATCGTGCCTATAAGACCAACACGGCGATTTTCCCTGCCAAAGGGCTAGGGCGGCCGCGCTTGGTGGTCACCCATGGGCCGCAAGAGGGCGTCGAATTCATCCTGAAAGAGGATACGGTCACCATCGGGCGCATTACAGCGGACGCGACCTGGGAGATCACGCTGAACGATCGGGCCGTGTCGCGTCCGCACTGCCGTCTGCGCTTTCAGAACGAGGTGTGGACGATTCTGGACTTGGCGAGCGCTAACGGCACGCTCTTGAACGGCGAGCCTGTCAGCGCCACGCCTGTGCCGCTCAACGATGGCGACGTGATCACAGTCGGCGAGACGACCATGCTCTTCCGCCTGGCAGCGGTCTAGGCGCTAGGCGGCGCATACTGAGCGCGCAGCTCGCGCTTCAGCACTTTGCCAGCGGCGTTGCGCGGCAAGCTCTGGGCGAAGATGACGTGCTTGGGCACCTTGAATTTGGCTAAGTTGGCGGCGCAGTGCGCGATGATCTGCTCTGCGCTGAGCGTCTCGCCTGGCCGCAGCACCACAATCGCCATGCCCGTCTCGCCCCAACGGGCATCAGGCACGCCGATCACCCCGACCTCAGCTACCTGCGGCAACTGATAGATGACCTGCTCGACTTCAGCTGGATAGACGTTCTCACCGCCGCTGATATACATATCCTTGTAGCGGTCAACAATGTAAATGCAGCCTTCCTCATCGATCAGGCCTGCATCGCCGCTGTGCAGCCAGCGATTGCCGTATTCATCCACGCTGAAGCTCTCGGCGTTGGCTTCAGGGCGATTCCAATAGCCAGGCGTGATGTTCGGGCCGCTGATGATCACCTCGCCGACGACGCCAACAGGCACATCGCGCAGCTGCGCGTCCACGACGCGTACGCGCGTGTGCAAAAGCGGCTTGCCGACGCTTGTCGGCTTGCTGAGCGCGCGGCGCTTGTCGATCAGGAAGACGGTCGGGCTGGTCTCGGTCATGCCGAAGCCGAGCTGGATGATGATGCCGCGCTTGGCGTAGGTTTGCAGCACTGAGACGGGCATTGGCGCGCCGCCACAGCCCCAGGACTTGACGCGGCTCAGGTCGGCGCCTTCGAAGTCAGGATGCTGGCTCATGAATTGGTAGATCGAGGGCACGCCGAAGAAATGAGTGATGCCGATCTCAGGGTCGCTGAGCGTTTGGAGCGCTAGCGCGGGATCGAATTGGCGGGCGATGAGGCTGCAGCCGCCAAGATGCAGCAGCGGATTGACGTACAAGTTCAAGCCGCCGATGTGGAAGGTCGGCAGGACGCAATAGAACAGGCTCTCGTAGCTTAGGCCCGTGGGCGTGGTGATGTTGATGGCATTCCAGAGCATCATGCCGTGCGTGATCAGCACGCCTTTGGGATGCCCTGTGGTGCCGGCTGTGTACATGATGATGACAGGCACGTCGTGCGTGGTTTGAGGCGGCATGTGCGCATGGCGATGCGTGCCTTGCAAGGCGGCCTCATAGCTCAGATGAGCATCTGCAGGCGGCGCGCCGAAATCAATGCGCAGGAAGTAGCGCGGCGGCGTCTGCGCGAGCGCGGGCAGGCGCGCTGCGAATTCAGCATCGTAGATCAAGCCAACGGGCGCAGCGTCGTTCAAGATGAAGACCAGCTCAGGATCGGCGAGGCGCCAATTGAGCGGCAAGAGCATGGCGCCGAGCTTCCAACAAGCCCACAGCACTTCGAAGTACTCGGTCGAGTTTTTGGCCAGCAGCGCGATGCGATCCGAAGGCTGGACGTGCCATTCATCGCGCAGGAAGGCGGCTAGGCGTGCAGCGCGGTCGTTGAATTCAGCGTAAGTGAACTGGCGCGCGGTCGCTTGATCGATTAAGGCGAGCTTCTCAGGCGTGCGGTCAGCGTGAAAAGCGATCCAATCGCTTGCGAGTATCATGGCGCGATCCTTTTATGCTAAATCTCTTCTCAGGGCTAGAGTATAACCGAATCCGCCTGGGCAGGAACGGCCTTTTCTGCACAATTCCGTGACAGCACAGACGCCGCCTTTATGCTATGATTGCTCAATAATTTTCCGACGAATCGCTCACAGACAAAGGAGATCGCTTTTGACCAGCTCAACTGCGCCAAGCGCCACAGCTGAGAGCGCCGTCACGCGGCAAGTGATCGTTCGCCTGGATGATCGGATGCGGCTGATCGCAGCGGTGTTGGCGGCCACAAACTATCCCGAGAAATCACAGGAACAGCGCAAGCATGGCACGCATGCGCATGCACGCGCCACGCGCAAATGGCTGATCGACTTCATGAGCCATCCAGCTGTACATGCGGCTCAAGCCCTGCTCGATCAAGGCATGCCGCCCAAGGCATTTTTCGCCTACGCGCTGCGCTTGAGCTTCCCTGCGCTTGAGGCGGACTTGCCGCAGCCGCGCTGGGTTCCGCCGCGCTGGCATGAGCATTTGCGGCACTTCTATGAACAGACACGCCTTGCCGAGTGGTGGGAAAACGAGTCACCGCATTGGCAAACAGCCGTCCGTCACCTGCGCGAGACGTTCGCCAACGTGGATTTGTACGCCTTTCTCGAGCCATTCGTCGGGCGCGTGGCTGAGACGCTCGTCTTCATGCCGAATATCTGCTATCCGAGCGATCAGACGATCGGCTTGCAAGTTGGCGGCGAGTTGGTGGTGATCATGCCGCCGCCGATCGCCTGGGGCGATAGCGCACCTTGGCCATACAAAGACGACCCTGCACTCGCGTATCGCAGCGCCTTAGCTGAGTACGGTGCCTTGCTGATGAACGCTTATCTGCAGCAGCACGCCGATGTCGTCGCCAGCATTAGCGACCGCCCCTTGCCGATCGTGGAAGACCAATACGCCGCCAGGCGTCCATCTTGGCACAGCCAGTTCATCGGCGTGTTCGTGGCCAGCATCACAGCCCTGTTTTTGGAAGATTCGGTCAGTGCGCTTGAGGCGCGCAGCTTCACACAATACATGCAGAAAGTCGAGCATCTGACGGCGCTGCCGACGGCTGTGAGCGTGATACGCCGTTACCTTGAGGATTATCGCAGCGGCCGCTATGCCAGCTTCGCTGAGTTCATCCCGAAGCTGCCGAATCTGCTCAAGGTCGGCAAGACGATCTCGGCCTTATGAGCGCGCCTGGGCTGAGCGCGGCGCTTTTTGAGCGCGGCGCGCACGTGCATATCGTAGGCATTGGCGGCGCGGGCATGAGCGCCATTGCGCGCGTGCTGCTTGGGCGCGGCGTGCGCGTCAGCGGCTCAGATCGGGCGCTGAGCGCACAGACAGCCGCTTTGGAAGCGCTTGGCGCGCGCATTTACGAAGGTCATGCAGCCCAGCATCTAGAGGCGCCGCAGGCCGTGCTGATCTCGTCGGCGATCGCGCCAGAGAATCCTGAGGTTCAGGCGGCGCTGAGCGCGGGCATTCCCGTCTTGCGGCGCCGCGAGGCCCTGCCGCTGCTGCTGAGCGGCACCTTTCAGATCGCTGTGGCGGGCACACACGGCAAGACGACGACCACAGCGCTCATCGCGCACATCCTGCGCCAGGCAGGGCGCGATCCCTCTTACATCATCGGCGGGACGCTGCTCAACAGCGGCACGAACGCGCATCAGGGCACAGGCGACGCCTTCGTCATCGAAGCTGATGAGTACGACTATATGTTTCTCGGCCTGGCGCCGCGCATCGCTGTGCTGACGAACATTGAGCACGATCATCCTGATATGTTCCCGACCTTTGCAGCTGTGCAGGAGGCCTTCGCCCAGTTCATAGGGCGCATCCCTGAATATGACGGCGTGCTGATCGCTTGCGCTGACGAACCGAACGCCCTGCAGCTCGCCAAGGCGCGGCGCAGCAGCGGCCAGCCGACTTTGACCTACAGCATTCGCGACGCCGCAGCCGATTGGCGCGGCCAGCTGAGCGGCGCTGCGCTGACAATCGAAGGCGTGCAAGATGGACGCACCGTGCGCGCCACAACGCGCCTTTCGCTCTATGGCGAACATAACGCGCAGAACAGCTTGGCTGCTGTGGCCGCTGCCTGTGTCTACGGCGTGCCCTTGGCAGAAGCAGCGTCGGCCTTGCCCAGCTTTCGCGGCACAGCGCGCCGTTTCGAGATCATGGGCGTGGCGAAAGGCATCACGGTCATCAACGACTATGCCCATCATCCCACAGCCATTCGCGCTACCTTGCAAGCCGCGCGCGCGCGCTTTCCACAAACGACCATCTGGTCGGTTTGGCAGCCGCACACGTACAGCCGCACGCGCTTGCTGCTCAATGAATTCGTTCGTGCTTTCACTGAGGCCGATCGCGTTTTAATCACGGACATCTACGGCGCGCGCGAGCGCCCGCAGCCTGACGATCCGACAGCCGAGCAGATCGCGGCCTTGCTGCAGCGCACAGGCAAAGCTGCGCAATATAGCGGCGATCTGGCGCGCACTACGGCGCTCTTGGCTGAGTCAGTGCGGCCGAACAGCGCTGTGATCATCTTCAGCGCCGGCGATGCACCGCAGATCGGCGAACGGCTGCTCCAGCGCCTGAGCCATTAGCGCCCTCAGCCCTGTTTTTGGTATCATTGCGATCTCAAAAACAGGGATGACTGCCATGACTTTCGCTGCGAACACGATCAACGTTCAATCGAGCCGCTTGCCCTTCGGAGCGCAGTACGATGGACGCTTCAAAGGCAAGCATATCCTCTCAGTCTCACAGTTCGACGTTCACGACCTGGCTTATATCTTCGATGTTGCCGAAGAATTCCGCATGCTGGTGCGCCGCATCGGCGTGATGGACTTGCTGAAAGGCTACATCCTCGCCAATTTGTTCTACGAGCCTTCCACGCGCACGTCATCGTCGTTCATCGCGGCCATGCAGCGCTTAGGCGGCACTGTGATTCCGATCAACGAGGTGCGCTATTCAAGCGTCTCGAAAGGCGAATCGCTGCCTGATACCGTGCGCACCTTGGAGTGCTATGCCGATGTGATTGTGCTGCGCCATCCTGAAGTTGGATCGGCAGCTTTGGCAGCCCAGTATGCGCGCAAGCCGATCATCAACGCCGGCGATGGCATCGGCGAGCATCCGACGCAGGCGCTGCTGGACTTGTTCACCATTTTGCAGGAGCGCGGCCGCATCGATGGCCTGACCGTGACCATGCTCGGCGACCTGAAGTATGGGCGGACAGTGCATTCTTTGGCCAAACTGCTAGCGCTCTTCAGGGTACGCCTGATTTACGTCTCGCCGAAAGCGCTTGAGATGCCTGCTGAGCTAGTGGATGCGCTGAGAGCGCGCGGCGTGTGCCAAGAGAGCCATACGCAGCTGGAAGAGGTGCTGCCTGAGACCGACGTGCTCTACGTGACGCGCATCCAGCAGGAGCGCTTTGCCGATCAGCAGGAGTATGAGCAGCTGAAAGACGTCTACAGCATCACGCCGCAAGTGCTGCGCGCTGCCAAGCCCGATCTGACGCTGATGCATCCTTTGCCGCGCCTGAGCGAGATCAGCATGGCAGTGGATAGCGATCCGCGCGCCGCTTACTTCCGCCAAATGGAATACGGCCTGTACGTGCGCATGGCGCTCTTGGCATTGGTGCTGGGCAAGGCCTGAGATGAGCGTTGAGGCCTTCTTCAAGCGGCTTGCGGCGCGCGCGCAAGCCGTCAACTCACTCTTGTGCGTCGGCCTTGACCCGCATCCGAGCCATTTGAGCGCGCCAACTGCAGAAGCAGCCCGCGCTTTCTGCGTGCGCCTGATTGAAGCGACGCACGACCTGGCCTGCGCTTTCAAGCCGAACAGCGCCTTCTTCGAAGCCCTTGGCGCCGAAGGCTACGCCGTGCTGCGCGACGTGATCGCCTATATCCATCAGCGCCTGCCTGATGTGCCTGTGATCCTGGATGCCAAGCGCGGCGATGTCACCAGCTCAGCCGTTGCTTATGCCGAAGCGGCTTTCACCTACCTGCAAGCCGACGCCATCACGCTCAATCCATACATGGGCTATGACGTGCTGGCGCCTTTCTTGGCTCGGCCTGAGAAAGGCGTGTTTGTGCTGTGCCGAACGACCAATCCTGAAGCGCGCGCCGTACAAGAGCTGGTGACCGATAGCTTTCAGCCGCTCTGGGAAGTGATCGCTGCACAGGTGAAGGCGCTCAATCAGCCCGAGCGCATTGGCTTGGTCGTGAGCGCGCTCCACAGCGCCGATCTGACCTATTTGCGCCGAATGGATTCTGAGAGCTGGCTGCTGATACCAGGCGTCGGCGCGCAAGGCGGCGATTTGGAGTCGTGCGTGCGCGGCGGCGTGCGCGCCGATGGCTTGGGCCTGCTGATCAACGCATCGCGCAGTTTGGCGCAGGCGGCCGATCCGCGCGCTGAGGCGCTGCGCCTGCGCGATGCCATCAACGCGGCGCGCGGCGAACCACAGATCGCCTCAACGCCACAGGATATCCTGCGCAGGCGCGTGGCTTTGGCGCTGCACGAAGCCGGCTGCGTGCGCTTTGGCCAATTCAAGTTGAAGTCAGGTGTCCAGTCGCCGATCTACCTGGACTTGCGCCGTTTGATCGCCTTTCCGCGCGCGCTGCGCGATATCAGCTTGTGGCTAGCCGAGCTGCTCAAGCCGCTGAACTTTCAACACATTGCGGCCATTCCCTATGCCGCCTTGCCGATAGGCATCACCGTCGGCCAACTGCTGCAGCGCTCGGTCGTCTATCCGCGCCGCGAAGTCAAGGAGTACGGCACTGGCGCAGCTGTAGAAGGCGCCTTTGCGCCTGGCGACGTGGCTGTGCTGCTGGACGACCTGGCGACCACAGGCGAGAGCAAGTTTGAGGCGCTCGCACGCTTGGAGTCGGTTGGCTTGCGTGTGCGCGATATCGTCGTGGTCGTGGATCGCGAGCAAGGTGCGCGCGCGGCTTTAGAAGCGCGCGGCTATCGCTTTCAAGCGCTGATCGTCTTGAGCGAGCTGCTGGAAGAGCTAGAGCGCCTCGGCGCATTGGCGCCCGAGCGGCGCGCTGAAGTTGAGGCGTGGCTACGCCGCTCAGGCTGAGCCCAGGCGCAGCCACGCTTGCCTGCGGGCACTGCTATCTAGTGTGCCGCTCCGCTTTGCAGTGACGTGAAACCTTGAAATGACGTACAGAGCAAATGCTCTGTGCGTTTCTCTAGGGTTATGAGAATTTTACAAGTTTTTTATACATCATAATGCGCCGCTTGATGTACAATGCACTTTGGATTTGTGATACTCAAGTTTAGGAGGCTTTCCATGAAACGCTTGATCGTCTTCGTTGTCGCCCTAACGCTGGCGACGCTCGCGTTCGCTTTGCAGACGCCTTCAGTTTCCGCTCAGGAGCCGAATTGCTTCGTTCACGTTAATAACGGCTACGGAGTCGGTGCTAGTTTCCGCGCAGCGCAAGGTTCTGTTGTTGTTAGCAATGTTATTACTCTCGGTAGCGGAGCAAGCGGAACGCTTTTACTCAATAAAGGTACGACTGGCTCCATAATTCTCCAGTATGATAGCGGCAGTGGCTGGACTGACATCTCCTTATTCCCACCACTAGTTGCAAACTGTACCGATAACAACAATGAATACGCCAATCAGTGCGGCAAGCTCGGCATTGATTTTACGGATTACAGGACGCTTGGTGCTGCTCAAATTCAGCTAGCAATCTTTGACAAAAATGGTAACCCTATTTTCATCAACTACTACACATCTGGGACCTTTGTCACCCTACAGCAAGTACTGCCCGCTGCATTTGATCCCCTAGCCTCATACACCTACCGATTGGTCTGTGTTGGTTCAGGTGGTTCCTGCTTTGCCGGCAATAGTCCCTCCATTTCACCTGGCGCTCTTATTGCAAAGGGCCCGCTGACGTACATCTGCCCATCGCCGTGCGGGCCAGGCACGGCAGGCGCGCCGCTCGGGCGCATGGTGGCCACTGTGCCGCTCTACGCGCGGCCAGGCGGGACGCCCAGCACCTTCGTGGCCGAAGCCGGCAAGACCTTCAAGATGCTCGGCAGCAGCGGCGGCTTCACCAATATCGCGCTGGCTTGCAATTCCTACTGGGTGCCTTCAGAGGCCATTGTTCAGTGCGCCGATCCGCTCTGCCGCGACTGAAATCCCAGGGCGCAGGTGCGCAAGGGCGAGGGCATTCCCTCGCCCTTATTGCTTCAGGCGAAGGCGCGGTAGAGGTCAGCCAGGCACGTGGCGGCCTGGAAGCGCGCCCATGTGGTGTAGAGGAAAGCCAAGGGGCGGCGCGTGGGATTCAGAATTGGCGGCTGTTTGGCGCACAGCGGCCCAAGGGCCAGCCGATAGTAGAGCGCCTCGGCGCGCGGATGCTCAGGTTCGTCGGGCAGCAGGTCGCGGCGGCGGCACAGCTCATGGCCTGTGCAGCGGGCATAGTAATGCACAGCGCCGTTCTGGGCGCCGAAAGCGCGGCTGAGATAGAAGGCGACGTAATCCACAGCGATCCAGCGCGGCGCGCGCGCCACAGGCAAGCGGTACCAGCCTGAATCGCGCGCTGCGATCAGGTCGCGCTGCCGATTGATCACGCCGATCAGGACGATATCATCAGGCGCCATATACACCAGGCCTTAGAGTGATTCTAGTTTCAAAGGCGAGCAAACGCACAGGGCAAGCGCTTGACTTTTTCTTAAAGGCGCTTTAAGATATACGCTGAGAGGTGCAAGTGAATGAAGATTCCTCAGAAGCATTCGTGGCAAACTGAGCGCGTGTAATCAGGCACGGTAGGCATCAAATGCGCCGTGCCTTTTTGTTTGTATAAAGACGTTCATGGCTTAAGGAGAGTTTCTCATGGACTACGGGATGATCGGGCAGATCGCCAAGGCTAAGCACTACGCTGAAGAGCGGCATCGTGTGCGCTTCCTGGCCTTCAAGGTCTCAATGGTCGGCGATAACCACACGCATAGCGTCACTTACAGCGCCGAGAATGGCTGGCACTGCAGCTCGGACTTTTTCCGCACGCACGGTTGGTCAAGCCATACAGTGGCACTAGAGCGCATCCTGAAGGATATGGTCACGCCTGTGCCGCCAACCGAGCGCAAGGAGCTTGGCGCGCACTCTGCCATCATCAGCCAGATCGAGAAGGCGAAGAAATACACCGATGAGCCGCAGCGCGTGCGCTTTCACAGCTTCACGGCCAGCTTCAGCGGCGATAACCACACGCACACAGTCCGCTATGAAGAAGGCCACTGGGAATGCACCTGCAATTTCTACAAATCGCACGGTTGGTGCAGCCACATCATCGCTCTTGAGCGCATTCTGGGCGTGATGGTGACGCCTGCTGAGCGCAGCCAGGCGCAATAGCGCGCCTCGCCTCATCAAGTGACAGGACGGCGCGCTGCCGTCCTGTTTTCTTTCAGCAGGCCCGCGCACGTGCTATAATGCAGGCCTGTCAGTTTGCATAACACAAGGTTCGCTCAGAGCCTGCTGCAGGAAGAATCCAGACATGCCAACCGTTCTTGCCGCTGACGATCTGACGATTCAGTACGACTCTGCGCGCTGGTATCTCTACAACGGGCGCGGCGAATCGACGCCGCCGTCGGTCTCGGCGGCGCCAAGCGGCATGGCCTACACGCCCGCTTTCGCTGCCTCGCGCCGCCTGCCCGAAAGCGGCTTTCTGGCGGCTGAGCAGATCGCTTTGGTCGCCTTGGGCTACGCGGCCGAAGATTCGGCCTGGCATCTGGGCATCATGCTGACGCCCGAAGCGGCGCTTGGGCGCGGCAGCCGCTGGTGTGGCCTGGCGCGCTGGCAGACTGAGCTGACTGCTGAGGCTGAGCCGACCGCGCGTGCGCTGGCTGCACTTTGGAATAAGCCTTTCAAGTTAATTCCGCCTTCAGCGCCTTCGGCGCCTGCCCTGCCAACGCGCCCTGAGCCTGAGCCGACTCCGAGCGCACCTGAGCCGCCGCTAATGCCCTTGCCAATCCGTGCCGATGATTGGGAATTCGGTGAGCGCGACGGCGCCTATGTGCTGCGGCGCAGCGCCGATTGGCAACGTGGCTTGCTGGCCCGCATGCTCTTCTTCGCCTTGCTCGCGCCGCTCTTTGCGATTCTCTCCATTGGCGCGCTGAACACGCCCTACGCGCGCGTCAGCCCTGAGTGGCTGCCCTTCGTCGGCTTGGGCATCGCTGCGCTGCTGCTGGCCCTGGCTGTGTGGCAAGGGCTGGCTATAAGGCGTGAGACGCACGTGCTGATCGATCTGCGCAACCAGCTGGTGCGCCTGATCAGCCGTGGCAGCAAGCGCGTGCGCACACAACTGCCTTATGAGAGCGCTGAGTATGTGCTGATCAGCCATGTGGTCAATCGGCGCAAGCCTGCTGACGATGTAGCAGGCGCTCAGAAAGTCGGGCTAGAAGTCTGGCTGCACATTTATGCTGGCAGGCGCGGCTTCATCCTGCTGGCGCACATGGACGAGGTGGAAGGCCGCATGGCAGCAGGCGCCGACTTCAAGCAAAAACGCTTGTTGCACTTGGGCGAGATCGACTCGCCGGCGCATCACATCGGCGCCTGGATCGGGCGCGAGCTGGACGTGCCCGTCTACGTTGAAGAGCGCTGAGCGGCTTTCCATCAGGGCTCTGCAAAATGTGGAATGATCTCGCGCCCGATCAGGGCAATGGCGCGGTATGGATCGTCGCCGAGCGGCAGACCAAGGCTCAAGTGGCGCACGCCAAATATCGCTATGCTTGGCTAGCCAAGCCTGAAGCCAACAGATCAAGCGCTAGCACGTCCGTCATCTTGCCAACCTTGATGCTGTGATCGATCTCGAGCAAGCGCAGGTAGATGCGCTCTAGCTCAGGCAAAGGGAAGCGCCGCGCCTGAGCGCGCAGCTTGTTCAGGGCGAATTCGGAGAGGTTCTTGAAATCTTCTGTTTGGCGCAGCTCGGCTTCGCAGCGCGGATCGTCGAGGGCCTCGCGGACTTGGATCAGCAGGCGGAACTGCCGATTGATCATGGCGAGGATGCCGAGCGGCGACTCGCCGAAGCGCTCGATGCTGCGATGCATCAGGCTGAGCGCTGTTTTGGCGTCGCCTTTGGCAAGCGCCTCGACGATATCGAAGATATTTGCCTCGGGCACATAGCTGGTCAGCGTGGCGATATCTTTCTCGGTGATCGGGCGCGAGGCGCCGACGTAGGCCGCTAATTTGGCGCATTCGTTATCCAGCGCGTATAAATCCTGCCCCACCAGCTGAGCTAGCGTGGTGATGGCGCGCCGCTCGATGCTGGCGCCGTAATGCTCCACGCGCTTGGCAATCCACGCGCTCAGCCAGGCGCTATCCCACTTCGGATGGTCAGGGTGCGACTTGGGATCGTGCTTGATGGCGAATAATTTGACCAGGCCGCGCGAGTCTTCGCGCTTGGCGAACTTGAGGATCGGATGCGTCTCGCGCAAGGTGGTAGGCTCGGCGAAGACCAGGCGCGCCGTCTCAGGCAGGGTTGGCAGCGCTGCTAGGAGCGCCTCGAGAGCGGTAGTGCTTTGTGGCGCCTCAGGCGCTGAGTCTTCGGAGCGCCCTTTGCCGCGGCGCGGTTGTGGCGCAAGGTGAGTCAGCATGCCGTGGACGATCACTAAGCGGCGGTCGGCCAGGAAGGGCACCATCTGGGCCGTGCTGATGACCTGAGCGACGCTTGCCGTAGCGCCATCAAACTGGCTGATGTTGAGATCGCCTGTGGCGTCGGCTTCAGCCATGCGCGCGCGCAAATCGCGCAGGGCAGCGCGCAGCTCGAACTGATTATCGCCGTGGAAGATGTAAAAGACAGGCGTTGGTTTGCTCACAGCCGCTAAGAAGAGCGCGTCTGGACGCGATGGAAGACGATCTTGCCGCCGCGCAAGCCGCGGCCTTCGCGGCGCGTGATGCTCAGCACTTGCAAGTCGCTCGGATCGCCGAGCGTGGTGAAATGCTCTTGGAGTTGCAAGCCGAGCGGGCGCGAGAAGAGGATCGCGGCGATTGAGAGCAGGATCACGCTGGGCAAGCGGCTGAGATACTGCAGAGCGCCGCGCCGCACGCCGATGCTGCCCGTCAGGGCTGCCAGACCGACCAGCACGCCTGTCGTCAGCAGTGAAGTGCCGCAATTCGGATGAATGGCGAGCTTGCGTTCGCCACTGCGCATGCGGCGCAGCGCTTCTTCAACGGCGCGCTGCACGTGCTCGGTTGGCACATCGCCCATCAGCCAGAAGCCATCTACATCAGAGCGGCCTGCGATAGATAAGTTCGGCACATATTGCGCCAACACATGCACAGTAGCGTGCTCTAGGCCATGATTGCGCCGCACGCGCCGCACGTATGGGCTATCTAGGATTGGCTGTGCTGCCTTAGCTAGCGATTCAAGCATAAAGGCTCATCCTTTGAGCCAGAGTCTACCAGCAATAGCGGCGCCGTGCAACCTCACCTTAAGCTTTTCTGAATGCGCCATAAATTTCGCCGCTTTCATCGGATTTTCACTTGGCACAGCGGTACTGATGTTGATAGAATCGTGGTAAGCACGAGCATAATGGTACGGCGCAAAGGCATGCACAGAGGTAGCGCTCAAGCTACGCTGTGTTTCTACCTAATGTACCTCGCAGCGGGCAAATTCTCAGTAAGGCGGTTGGTGAAGGCATGATGTCAGAGAAATCTGAGCGGGAAAAGCGACAAGAGGCACAGCGGGCTGAATTTCTGAAATTACTGGAAGCCTCGTTCGATTACACGCCACCAGAGCGCGGCGAAATTCGCAGCGCGACGATTCTGCAGATTGATAGCAAAGGCGATGTGATCGTCGATCTGGGCGCCAAGCAGGATGGCATTGTGCCAGCTCAGGATTTGGAGCGCCTTGATCCTGCGATGCGCCAAAACTTGAAAGTCGGCGATAAGGTCTTTGTCTACGTGATCAATCCGCGCGACCAAGATGGCAGCCTGATCGTCTCGATCAGCCAGGGCCTGCAGCAGCAGGATTGGGAAGAAGCGCGGCGGCTGCTGAATACCGACGAGGTGGTTGAAGTTGTGGTCACGGGTCACAACCGTGGCGGCACATTGGTGCGCTGGAAACGGCTAGAGGGCTTCATTCCGTCCTCGCACTTGATCTCAGTCGGCGTGGGCGGCGCCGATCGGCACGAGTCGCTCAATGCCAACAATCGGGTGCTAGGCGTCAAGGTGATCGAGGTTGATCAGTCGCGGCGGCGCTTGATTTTCAGCGAGCGCGAGGCACAGAAGGAATGGCGCGCGCATCAGAAGGCGAAGTTGCTCTCTGAGCTGATGGAAGGCGACGTCGTCAAGGGCATTGTGACGGGCCTGCGCGATTTTGGCGCCTTCGTGAATCTAGGCGGCGCAGACGGCTTGATTCACGTCAGCGAGCTGGCATGGCATCGCGTCGATCATCCACGCGATGTGCTGCGCATTGGCGAGGAGATCGAAGTCTATGTGCTCAGCCTTGACCGCGAGACCAATCGGATCGCGCTCAGCCGCAAGCGCCTGCTGCCCGATCCGTGGTCGGATGCCATGAATCGCTACCACGAGGGCCAGTCGGTTGAAGGCACTGTGACCAATGTGGTGGATTTCGGCGCTTTCATTGCGCTGGATGACGGCTTGGAGGGCTTGCTGCATCTGACAGAGATGGGCGATGGCACGCTCAAGGAGCCGTACAGCTACGTCAAGAAAGGCGATCGGCTGCAGTTGCGCATCAGCCGCTTGGAGCCCGAGAAGCGGCGCGTCGGCTTCACGCAGCGCTGGGGCGTTGAGCTGCCTTCGCACGGCGCTGAAGCGACTGAGCTTCCCGAAGCGCCTGAGTCGCGCGCTGAGCTGCCCGCCAATGGCAATGGCACAAGCGTGCACACTGAGCCTGCGGACGCCGCTGAGAGCGCAGCCAAAGAGAGCTGATCTTATGAACGGACGAGCAAACGCGCTCGTCCGTCAGCCTTTGCCGATCACTTGGCCTAGATCGCGCACGCCTTCTGCGCGCATGATGCCCTGCAGCTGGCTGATGGCGCGCCGTACGAATGCCAAGCCTTCATAAATGAAACCTGTGTAAGCCTGCACCAGCACAGCGCCTGCGCAGAGCTTCTCCCAAATATCGGCGCCGCTGAAAACACCGCCGACGCCGATCACAGGCAATTGCCCTGCTGTCACAGCGCGAATGTGCCGCACAATCTGCGTGGACTTGGCGCGCAGCGGCGCGCCGCTCAGGCCGCCAGGCTGATGCGCATCGGCGCTGCGTAGGCCTGACGGGCGCTCTAGGGTGGTGTTGGTCGCGATCAGGCCACTGACGCCATGCTGAAGCGCTAGGGCGCAGATCGTCTCGATCTCCTCAAAGCTTAGGTCAGGCGCGATCTTGAGCAGCAAAGGCTTGGCGCTGCCCTGTGCTGCCAGGGCTTGGCGCAAGCCTGCCAACAGCTCAGCCAGATGTGCTGCTGTTTGCAAGCGGCGCAGCTCAGGCGTGTTCGGCGAGCTGATGTTGACCACGAACAGGTCGCCGTATGGATACAGGTATTCCAGCACGGCACAGTAATCTTGTAGCGCGTCTTGCAGCGGCGTCGTTTTGTTCTTGCCAAGACTGATGGCCAGCGGCAGGGCAGGTCTCCGCTCTAGGTTATGTGCCACACGCGCCATGCCGCTGCTCGGGAAGCCCATTCGGTTGATGAGCGCCTGATCGTCGAGCAGGCGGAACAAGCGTGGTTTGGCGTTGCCTGCCTGTGGCTGCGGCGTGACCGTGCCGACCTCTATGAAGCTGAAGCCGAGCGCCGCAAGGCCGTGCAGCGCCACGCCATCTTTATCGAAGCCGCCTGCCAAGCCGAGCGGATGGGCAAACCGCAGCCCAAAGGCGCTCACCGCAAGCGACTCAAGGCGGCGCGGCGCAAAAAGACAGCGCAAGAGCGCTCGGCTGACAGAAAAATTGCCCGTCATCGCCAAGCTGCGCACAGCCACGCCGTGAATCCACTCGGCGTCTGCGCGCGAGAGCAAGTGGCGGTAGAGCGCGCGGTACACTAGCCCTTCAAGCCTGTCGAAGCGATGCCCGTAGTGATGTACTTCTGCAGAATGCCAAAGACGAAGACCACAGGCAAGAGCGAGAGCACAGTCATCGCCAAGAGCGAGTCCCATTGCACGTTCAGCTCGCCCTGGAAGCTCTGCAAGCCGAGCTGCAGTGTCGCTAGGTCGCTGCGGCCGCCCAGCACGATCAAAGGCCACAGAAAGTCGTTCCAGCGCCACATGAAGCTGAAGATCGCCAGCACAGCCAAAGCCGGCGCCGCTAGCGGCATGACGATGCGCCAATAGATGCGCCATTCGGTGGCGCCGTCGATGCGCGCCGCCTCGATCAGCTCATCAGGGATAGTCAGCATGTATTGGCGCAGCAAAAAGACGCCTGTTGGCGTGGCTGCAGGCGGGATGATGACGCCGAGCAGATTGCCCGCCAAGCCGACGCGGCTGATGACCAAGAAGACTGGGATCATGATCACTGAGAGCGGCACCATCAAGGCGCTGAGGATCAGCAAGAAGATGGTGTTGCGCCCGCGAAAGCGATATTTGCTGAGCGCATACGCCGCCATGCTGTTGATCAAGAGCGTGAGCGCCGTGGCTGAGAGCGTGATCACCACGCTGTTGCGCAAATATACGCCAAATGGGAAGCGATCGATGGCGTTAGTGTAATTGCTCAGGTCGAAGCGAATCTCCTGTACGGGCGTGATGTTCTCAATGCGGACGCGCCTGGGCGGCTCAGAAGGCGCTTCCAGATCGATCACGCGCGCTTCCACGCCAATGATGCGGCCGACGCGCGCCATGCGCTTGAGGCTGCCATCTTCTTGGCGCACATCCACAAGTGGCAACGGCTCAGGGTAGCCGGGCACTTGCGCTGTGACAGGATGATAGGGGAAGAAGGTCGGCGGCGTTTGGTAGAGCGTCGTGATCGGCTTGAAGGACGACATGACCAGCCACAGCACTGGGAAGAACATCACCACTGTGCCGAGGATCAAGAACAGGTAAGTGATCACGTCCGCGAGCGTCAGACGCTTGCCGCCCTTGCGCCTAAGCAGGAAGGCGAACAGATCGCGGCCCCACCAGCGGTAATTGGCAGTATCGCCTTGCGCAGCGCTTGCTTGTGCCATCGGATACCTCCCTATAGCGCCTCAGTCTGACGTCTGTTCAAAATCAGCTGGATGACAGTCAGCATAGCCAGGACTGCCGCT
This sequence comes from Chloroflexota bacterium, assembly GCA_003695215.1. GTDB lineage: Bacteria > Chloroflexota > Anaerolineae > Aggregatilineales > UBA2796 > CP2-2F. The sequence goes on along the minus strand of RFIM01000033.1, from coordinate 6,931 downwards.
AGCATCAGCGAGACGGCGGCCGCCATGCCCCAGTTGTTGGGCGGCTCGAAGGCAGTCCGATAGATGTACTGCACGGTCAGCACGGTAGCCGTGCCAGGCCCACCGCCCGTCAGCACGTAGACGTGATCGAACATCTGCACGCCGCGGATCAGGCTCAGCACTAAGACGACCAACAGAGTCGGGCGCAGCATGGGCAAGGTGACCTTCCAGAAGCGCTGAAGCTCAGAAGCGCCGTCAATCTCAGCCGCTTCGTACAGCACTGGCGGAATACCCTGCAAGCCTGCCAACAAGATCAAGGCGTAGAAGCCGACCTGTGCCCAGACACTCACGAAAATCGACCAGAACATCATCCAGTTGCCGTCTAGCACGAACTCGATCGGCGCGATGCCAAAAAAGCCCAGCAGCGTGTTGATCAGGCCGCCACGAGTTTGCAGCATCCACTTCCACACCAAAGCGACCACCACTGGCGAGAGCAGCACAGGGAAGAAGAAGGCGCTGCGGAAGAAGCCGCGCAGCCGAATATCGCGGTTGAGCGCCAAGGCGATCAGCATCGCCAATACGACCATGCTCGGCACTTCCACAATCACAAACAAGAACGTGTTGCGCACGGCGAAGAAAAAGACGTCCTCGCGGCAAGTGGAGACGTTGGTGATATCTTGGCAGGCGAACAGACGCTCAAAATTGCCCAGCCCGACCCAGGGTCGGTTCTCGGGGATGATGGACGTGCCGCCTGTGAAGGCGAAGAAGAAGTTCAGCAGCAGCGGCAGCAGGATGAAGATCGCGAAGATGGCCATATTGGGCAGCACGAACAGATAGGGCATGCGCTTATGCCCAATCAGGCGCTCGATGCTGCCAATGACTGCATCGAGCAAATAGAGCGCGCCCATCAAAGGCAAGCTGAGCAGTTGCTGCACTCCGCGCGCTAACGAGAAAGTGAGCCTCCTGGAGGTCGTAATTTCCATTGTAGCATCCAATAATAAACAGGCAATTTGGCGTTGTGGCTTCAATTGTAGCTGCAAAGTGCCAAGCGCACAACAAAAAGGCCGCTGCCCGTATGCGAACAGCGGCCAGCGCCTTGTGAAGTGAGCGCCGCTCAAGCCTTACTTGATCTCGACAACGGCACCGACTTCCTCTAGCTTTTTCTTGGCGTCCGCAGCCACTTCCTTGGAGACTGCCTCTAGGATAGCCTTTGGCGCGCCTTCCACAGCGTCCTTGGCCTCTTTCAAGCCCAGATTGGTCAAGGTGCGCACTACCTTGATCACGTCGATCTTCTTCGGGCCCACTTCCTTGAGGATGACGTTGAACTCGGTCTGCTCCTCAGCAGGCTCAGCCTCAGCCGCAGGCGCAGCCGCTGCAGCGCCGGCCGCAGGCATCGCCATCATCGGCATAGCTGCGGCTGCCTTCACGCCCCAGGCCTCTTCCAGGGCCTTAGTCAGCTCCACGATCTCCATAACCGTCATCTTGCTCAGCTCGGCGACCAACGCCTGAATATCCGCCATGATGTGTTCACTCCTTCGTACTTGAGCGTATGCTGATAGTCGAACTTATTTTGAGAGCTAAGCGGCATCGTTCGCGCCGCCCGACAACTTATCGCTATAGGCTTTCAGCACCTGCGCCAAGTTCTGGGCAGGTGTGCCAATGAGCGCCAAGAAGCCCGTGGCAGGGCTTTGCAGCGTGCCAACGAGCGTCGCCCGCGCCTCTTCCAGAGTCGGCATCGTGGCAAGCATCTCAAGCTGCTCCGCCTTGAAGACTGCCTGACCGATCACAGCGCCTTTCAGCACCAAGAGCGGCTGATCCTTGATGCCCAGCAGAGCTTTGGTGGTTTTTGCCACGTCGCTATGCGCCAAAGCCACTGCCACAGGCCCTTCAAACAGATCGGGCGCGGCAAAGCCCGTCTCGCGCAGGGCAATCTTGAAGATAGTGTTCTTGACTACCACGTACGAGCAATCCGCTGGGCGCAAAGCCTTGCGCACGGCCGTCAGGTCTTTCACGGACATACCGCGATATTCAGTGATGATCATGCCCTGCGTGCGGCGCAGCAATTCCAGGTAGCTGCTGTAAATCTCCTGCTTTTTCGCCTTATTGATCGCCAAAGCCTGTTCCTCCTTTCCATGAAGCTGTGTTCAGGCACCAAAAAAGCGGCCTCTTGGCACACGCGCAGAGAGCCGCTTTCAGAGTCGGCGAGAAGCTACAGAGCCATATTCAGCTGTGCTTCACCTCGGCAGGCGAATTCATTAAGCTGCATAGCGCAGCACCTGCGGTCTGCGGTGTGAACAGGGCTATGATACTCAGCGGCGCGCCGTCCGTCAAGGGCGAGCCTTCGCAAGGCTGCTTGGATTGGCTATAATTCAGCGACAGCTTTTGTGCCGTCAAGCACTTTCGAGCGAGTGAGAAGTTGTGGAAACCTTGCATACGCTACTATCAGCGCTGTTGCTGATCGGCTTTTTGCCTGCAGCGCTGCTCCTATCGGCTTACGGCTTGAACCTGTGTTACCTGCTCATCGCTGCCTTGCTCAATCGCCGCGCGCCCGAAGATGCGCCGCTAGACGAATTTCCGCATGTGACCGTTCAACTGCCGCTTTATAACGAGCGTTACGTCAGCCGTCGCCTGATCGATGCTGTGGCGCAGCTCGACTATCCGCCAGATCGGCTCAGCATCCAAATTTTAGACGACTCGACTGATGAGACCAGCCAGATCGTGGCCGAAGCGGTCGCTCATTGGCGCCAATGCGGCAAGGACGTGCATCATCTACGCCGTGCAAGCCGCGAAGGCTACAACGCGGGCGCGCTCGCCTATGGGTTGCAGTTTGTCAAGAGCGAGTACATCGCCATTTTTGATGCCGACTTTGTGCCGCCGCCTGATTTCCTTAAAAAAAGCCTGCCGGCCTTGATCGCCGATCGGCGCGCTGCTTTCATCCAAACGCGCTGGGAGCACCTGAACGCCGATCAATGGTGGCTGACGCGCCTGCAAGCCATCGCTGTGGATAGCCATTTCAGCATTGAGCAGCAAGGGCGTGCTGAGAGCGGCTTGCCCTTCAACTTCAACGGCACGGCAGGTGTTTGGCGGCGCGCCGCCATTGAAGCGGTCGGCGGCTGGCAGGCGCGCACGCTCACCGAAGACCTCGACCTGAGCTACCGCGCCTGGCTGAACGGCTGGCACGCTCTGTATCGCAGCCAAATCAGCGTGCCAGCCGAACTGCCGCAGACTATGAGCGCCTACAAGCGCCAACAGGCGCGCTGGGCGCAAGGCAGCTTGGCTTGTGCGCGCCTGCTCTTGCCGCAGCTGTGGCGCAGCCGCTTGCCGCTGGGCAGCAAGCTGCAAGGGACGATCCATCTGCTCAGCTATCTGGTCAGCCCGACCATGGTCTTGATCGTGATCGCCTACACGCTCATCACGCTGCTTCTGCCGCGCCAGGTCTGGCAGAACTTGCCCTTGATCGCCTATGCCAAGACGGTCAGCCCGTTCACCTTCATGCCCTTGCTCTACCTGATCGCCTCGCAGGTGCTGCTCAGGCGCTCGTGGCGCACCCTGCCATACGTGCTGGCGTTGCAGGTGGTCAGCAGCGGGCTGGCTATGACTATTGCGCAGGCGGCGCTCAAAGGGCTGCTCGGCAAGCACGGCGAGTTCTTGCGCACACCAAAGTGGGGCAACGTGGCGCCGACTGAGAGCGCTTACCGCGTGCAAGCCGATTCCAGCGCTGCCCTTGAGATCGCCTGGGGCGCCTTTTGCCTGCTGACAGCTGCGCGCGCTGCCAGCAACGGGCATCTCTTCTTCGTGTTCTACGGCTTGATGTTGTGCACAGGCAGCTGGCTAGTCGCCTTTTGGACGCTGCTGCCGCATTGGCAAGAAGCGCTCAGGCGCCAACACGCTACTTGATTTGGCTGACCACAAAGCCGCTGTAGCGCGTGGCGCGTCCATTGATCTTGTTGCCTGCGAAGACGCCCGTGACAATCTGCACGTCGCCTGGCACGCGCTTGGCTGAGACATCCAGCTGCGCCACGAACTGACTGTTCACGAAGAACCAAGCGCGGTCATCTTGGACTACTAGGCGCAACAAGTTGGTGCCATCAGCAGCTGTGTTCAGGGAGGCCAAAATGCCTTCCTGCACAACGGTTGACTGCCCTAGGTTGCGCAGCGTGAGCCGCCAGCGCCCATCTGAGATGACCGACAAGCGATATTGGCGATTCTCGCCTTCATCGCGGAAGAAGAAGCCATAATCCCAGCGGCCTTCATCAATACCGAACGGATTGCTGAAGAGCGCCTCAACCACGAGATCGCGGAACTGGACGTTAGCGCGCTCAGTTTCGGCGGCCTGGCGCGTCGTGTGGCGCAGCACGCCGCTGCGCGGCTCGAAAGCAGGCACAGCGCGTGCAGCCGCGCGTTGAGCCGCTACCTCAAAGGAGCGAAGCGTGGCAGTTTGAATAGCTGCCTCTGTGCCTGCGAAGTCGGGCGTCGGCGTGCTGGTGTTGGTCGCGGTAGCGGTTGCTGTGAAAGTTGGCGTGAAGGTCGGCGGCGGCGTGGGCGTGAAGCTGGGCGTGATAGTGGCTGTGAAGGTCGCCGAGGGCGTGAAGGTCAGCGTCTCAGTGGGCGTGCGCGTAGGCGTGGGCGTCTCTGTTAGGACAACGACTAAGGCGAGGGTCGGTGTAGAGGCTTGCGTAGGCGTTTGGCTCGGCCTCGGGCTGGGCGTGAAGGTCAAACTGGCGGCGACGGCTTCGGTAGGCGTCACAGGCACAGCCAGATCGGGCGGCAGCGTCGCGCTCGGCGTGATAGTCGGCGTTTCTGTGGGCGTTTGGCTCGGCGTTTGGCTCAGAAGGGCTTGGGCAACGGCTGTGGCAGTCTGATCGGCTGCAGAGAAAGGCTCGCTGCCCAACGAGACCAGGATGAGGAACAGCACAACTACGATCAGCACAGTGCCGAGCGCCAAAGTGGAAAGCGGCACTGAGAAGGCGCGCCTTGGCGGCACTGAGACGGGCTCAGCTAATAGCGTGGGCTGTGGTGGCGTGGGCGGCGCGTTGCCAATTGGGAAGGGCATTGTGGCATCGAGATCGCTGAGGCTCAGCGGCTGCGTGGCTTCATGATCGGGCGTATGGGCAGAAGAGAGAGCTTGCCGCGACGGAGTCGGGCTTGAAAGGACGGTGGGCGCTCCATGCGCCGTGATGCCTGCCGAGGTATCAGCCATCGGATCGGCAGCAGGTTCGCCCTTCCACTCGCTTGCAGCGTGCGCGAAGCTGTTGGCGAATTCGCTGGTGGTGATGTAGCGATCCTCGCGCCGCTTGGCGAGCACTTTGTTCATCACAGCCTGAATGCTAGCAGGGAGGCCTGCGCGGTAAGCGCTGAGCGGCGGCGGCAGCTGACGCAAATGCAGCTGCATCGTCTCATAGAGACTCGTGCCTGCGAAGGGCAAGCGGCCAGTCAGCATCTGATAGGTAGTGATGCCGAGTGCGTAGATGTCAGCGCGCCGATCGATCTCGATGCCTTCCCATTGCTCGGGCGAGATGTAAGCCGGCGTGCCGATAACAGCGTCCTTGCGAGTCAGCGCTTGGCTATCGCCCTGCAGCTTGATGATGCCAAAATCGGTCAGGAAAAGGTTGCCTGCCTCATCAAACAGGATATTCTGAGGTTTTAGATCGCGGTGGATGATGCCACGCTGATGTGCGTAGTCCAGGGCGGGCGCAATTTGGCTCAAAATAGCCGCGATCTCAGGGATAGGCAGCGGGCCTTGCGCAATTCTATCCTCAAGGCTGCCGCCGCGCAGCAATTCCATCGCCAAATAGGCCAGATCGCCTACAACGCCGTAATCGAAAACCTTCAGGATGTGCGCGTGGCTCAGCGAGGCGACCACGCGCGCCTCGCGGTCAAAGCGCGCAAAGAATTCTTCGCGATCGGCTTCGCTAGGCTGGATGACCTTCACAGCCACATCGCGGCCCATGGTATGCTGATGCGCACGATAGACCGTTGCCATGCCGCCTTCGCCGATGATTTCCAGCAGCTGGAATTGCCCAAGAGTCTGACCGACTAGGTTCTTCATGTCCGTCCTCAATCACAGCGCGCTTTGACGCAGCAAGCATACCACAATGGCTCAGGATTGCGCTTGTACTAATGTGGCATTGGCGTACGGCAAGACGGCGACCCGCTGAATGCTCGGATCGGCATCGAGCGCCTCATAGAGCGCGGCGCGCAGGCTGGCAGCGCTGCGGAAGCCGAACTGCGCAGGATTAGGCAGGTCGGTGATCCAGATGACGCGCCGATCGACTGAGTCGCGGGCGATTTGGAAAGCCTTGTGCGGGCCAACATGGAACCCTTCGGCGCGGAAGCGCTCGATCACGGCGCGATTGACGTCGGCGCCAAGCGGCAAGCACAGCTGGCTGAGCCAGCGCTCGTACTTGGCGCTACCGCTGCCTTCGCTGCAGGCTGCCGCTAGGATGATCGTGCCGCCAAGCCGCGAGGCGTGAACTGCGTGCCCAAGCGCCTTTTGTGCTTGATAAATGTTGATGTCCTTTGGATAACCGCCGGGCGAGGCGATAATCAAGTCATATGGCGCAGCGACCGTCTGCTGATAGACCTGACGCACTAGCGGAATGGCAGCGCGCATGACGTCTAAGGGCGCGCCGCAAAAGACGCGCACGATCTGCTTGTGCTCGTTTAGCACAGTGTTCAGCGCCAAATGCACGCCGACAATGCGCCCCATGTCTTCGATATCTTGGCGCACAGGGTTATCTTCATAGCTGCCGAGCGTAGCGCCTGGCTCGGCCATCATGCGGTGGTTGCCGTTGATGGTATCCCAGCCTGCCAAGCCGATCACAGCGCTCTTGACGCCACCGCTGAAGCCTGCGAACTGATGCGGCTCGACGTTGCCGACGACAATGCGCAGATTCGCCTCGAAGAAGGTACGATTGATCGAGACAACGGTCTGGCGCGCCGTCTTGCCAAG
>RFIM01000281.1 GCA_003695215.1 Chloroflexota bacterium | reverse complement strand
GCCGTCACGCCGATGAATAGCGAGACTTGGCCGCCATAGATGGTGCGCGCCAAAATATCGCGGCCGATCACGTCTGTGCCGAAAGGATGCTCGGCTGAAGGCGGCTGCAGCTTGCGGCTCGGATCGTTATAAATCGAGACCGACTCTGGAATCAGCAATGAGCCGATCAGCACGTATAGAAAGACGAACAGCAACAGCGCCGCGCCGAAGAGCGCCATGCGATGTTTGCGCAAGCGCTGCATGCTGCGCGCAAAATTGGAGACGCCTTTGACGTTCTGCTTGGGATCGAGCGAGAGAACGCGCTCAGAAGGCGGGCCTTGAAGGCGATCCGTCTGTGTAGTCATTGGGCAGTCTCCTTATGAGTAGCGGATGCGCGGATCGAGCCAAGTGTAGACGATATCGGTCAGCAGCTGGAAGACGACCACAGCCACACTCAGCACCATCAGAATCGTCATCATGACGGGCACATCGGCGCGTTCAAAGCTCTCGATGAAGAGCCTGCCCATGCCAGGCCAGGCGAAAATGCGCTCAGTGACCACAGCGCCTGCCAGCAAGAAAGGCAAATCCAGCCCGATCAGCGTCACTAGCGGCAAGGCGGCGTTTTTGAAGGCGTGACGGCGCACCACGAGTGCTTCCATCAAGCCTTTGGCGCGTGCCGTGCGGATGTAATCCTGGCTCAGCACTTCCAACATTGAGGAGCGGATGAAGCGCACATAGCCGGCTAGCTGGATCGAGACCAGGCAGAAGACAGGCAGGACCATGTGCTGCAGCAAGCTGCCAAAAGAGCCATCGCCTGTGCCGCCCCATTTGATCGGCTCGAAGCCCCAGCGCTTGAATTGGACGGCAAATATATAGATTGAAAGCAGGGCGATGAAGAAGATCGGCATGGAATAAAAGAAGAAGGAAAGGCTCGTGATTAGGTTATCCCAAAATGAATATTGGCGTACCGCTGAGAAGATGCCGATGCCGATTGCCAAGACCACTGTGATGACGTAGGCAGGCACCATCAAGACCAGCGTCCATGGCAGGCGCTCTTCGATACGCGTCCAGGAAGGGCGGCGCGTGACGAAGGAGATGCCCAAATCGCCGCGCAGGATGCCGCGCCGCGTGCCTCGCTCTAAGCGCGAGCCATCGCCGAAGACGTCAATGGGCGGCATCCAATCGTTGCCGACCAGCCAGATTAAGTATTGCTCTAGAACAGGCCGATCTAAGCCCAAGCGCCGCAAGATGATCTCACGGTCGCGGGCGCTAGGGCGGTTGCGCGATTCGGCATAAATGGCCAAAGGATCGCCTAGAGAGTTCGTGAAATTGAACAAGATGAAGCTGATGATGAACAACAGTGGGATGGACTGCAGCACACGCCGCACAATGTATTGAGTCATAGGCTACCTAAGTAACTAGGCAGAGACGGGCGAGGTCCGCCCGTCTCTGCGTTGAGTCTCAGTGCAGTTTACCGCAGTTGCCAGTTCATAATGTCGAACCACTGGTTGCCAACGCCGGAGCCGATCCGAATCTCGCCGACGAAACGCTTAGTGTTGTAAGCGTAGTTATCGCCGCGTGGGAACAGATTGATGAGCGGCACTTCGTCGCGCATGATCTCCTGGATGCGGTAGGCGGCGCGCAAGCGCTCTTCAGGATCGAGCGAGGTCTTGGTCACCTGTGAGAGCGAGTCCATCTCCGCATTGCAGAAGCCCGTCCAGTTGTTACCGCTCGGGTTCTCATCGCTGACGATCTGGGCGCAGCTGAGCGACTCGTCTACGGTCACGTTGGCAGGGTTGGTCAGCGCCGTATTGTTGGCAAACTGGCCGATATCGAACTGGCCTGAGGCCACGACGCCGTTGTTGGCGTAGGTGCCGAAGTACTCAGAGGCCGGGTACTTCTCAAGGATGACGCTCACGCCGACCTTGGCCAGCTGCTGCTGGATAACTGCCTGAATGTTGTTGCGCCAGCCGGCGGTTGTAGTGCTGTAGCGCAGCTCCAGCTTCACGCCGTCTTTCTCACGGACTCCATCAGCGCCGACGACCCAGCCGGCCTCATCCAACAAGGCGGCCGCAGCTTCAGGATCGTAAGGCGTCACGCCTAGCTCTTTATTCTCAAAGGGCGAGCCTGCATAGATACTATCGGTCGGCTTAGTGGCGCCTGCCAGCAGCTCGCGCGTGATCGTCTCGCGGTCAATAGCTAGGCGCAAGGCACGGCGCACGCGCACATCCTTCAGCGCAGGATGCCCTGCCCGCGGGCCCTTGCCTTCTTCCTGCAAATTCAGCCACAAGCTCTCGATGTAACCGCCGAAGACGGTCACCAGCTTCAGATCGGGATTGCTGGCAGCTACGCGCGGCAGGTCACCTTCGCTGACGTTCGGCACGAAGTCCAGCTGGCCAGCAGCCAGGGCAGCGTACTGCGAATCAGTATCAGGGAAGAAGCGGATCAACACGCGCTTGATCTTCGGCTCGCCGAAAACATAGTTCGGGTTCGCCTCAAAGAGCATGGACTCGCCGCGCTTCCACTCGCGCAAGATGTACGGCCCGCTGAACACTTTCGGGTTCTGGTTTTCTTCGGCGTTCTCAATGGTGCCGTTGGCTTCATAGATCGGGCGGAAGACGTGCGCTGGCAAAATAGTGGACAAGCCAGGCGAGCCGATCAAGTCCTCAGGGAAGGGCTTGGGCGCGTTGAACTTAAGGCGGAAGGTGGTCTCATCGACCAGCTCAACGGATTCGAGCGCATCGCGAATGCTGCCGCCTTGAACCATGTTGTTAGCAGGGTCTTTAATCATCTGGTAAGTGAAGACGAGGTCCTCTGCCGTCAAAGGCTTGCCATCGCTCCACTTCAAGCCAGGCTTGAGCTTGACGGTATACTCAGTGAAGTCCTCGCTGATGCCGCCATTCTCGCGCGTCGGCACTTCAGCCGCCAAGACCAGCACAGGCTCCAGCTTATCGCTGAAGTCATACAGGCTAGCTTGCACTAGGTCGTTAGCCCACTGCGCAAAGGCCATGGCGCTGTAGAAGCCGTTCATGCTGTCAGGCTCCTGAGCGAAGCCGACCACGAGCGTTGAGCTATCCTGAGCATAAGTTGGCGTGGCCAGGCTCATGCCCGTCAGCGCCATCACAAGGCTCAACATCAAAGCCAGAGCAAAACGTACGCGGTTTTTGATCGTCATAGAAGCGATCTCCTTAAATCTTGTGGCCATTTTTCAGCCAATTTTGAACGCCCTCAACATATAACGAATTCGAATAGCTTTTGCAAGGGAGAGCTTGCCCGACTATGCAACTTACCAAGCCTGGCGCGCCCTTCACAGATGCTGAACGCGATCTTCATAGCTTCTTCATCACTCTCAGCCCGATCTCTGCTACGATTGAGATACCTCGGCTCAACAAGGAGTGAGAAACATGAAGAAGCATCTGGTCACGACAATCGTCCTGGCAATGTTGGTCATCTTGAGCGTGCCAACTGCCATCAGCAAAGCGCAGGAACTGATCAGCCTGCAAGAGGCGATCAGCATCGCCCAAGGGCTGTATCCGAACACTGAGGTGGTCAAAACTGAGTTGGTACAGTCGGCGCAGACGCCTTACTACATCATCGGTTTGAGCAACGGCAAGTCGGTCTACATCAACGCCACGACCAAAGAGATCATCCAGATCACGACAACACAAGCGCTGTCAGTTGGCGGCCTGGCTGCGCCGCCATTGAACGTCGTGCCGCCTGCAGCACCTGTCGTGCCACCTGCAGCTGGCACAGGCGCCTTCATCAGCTATGAGCAAGCGCTTCAAGCGGTGCAGAGCCGCTTTCCAGGTGCGCAGCCGCTGGATGTCAAGCTGGAGCGCAAAGGCAGAAAGCACGGCTACGCCACGGTTTGGAATTTCAAGCTCAATAACGGCTACGAGGTGGAAGTCAACGCCGCTAACGGCACGATCTTTGAAATCAAGCCAATGCGACGCTGGCCATACACGATTGATCCTGCCAATGCTGCGATCAGCCAAGCGCAAGCTGAGCAGATCGCCAGCTCAAACTTCGGCGGCAGCGCAGTCTTCTCGCGCTTGAAGCAACTGGGCAGGCAAGATGGCTACGCGCTGGTCTGGGAAGTGACCTTGAACAACGGCTATCGCGTCGAGGTGAACGCGACTACAGGTGCCATCGTCAAGGTGCGCGGCTTGTAAGTGCACAAAACCAAGGCGAGTTAGCCAACTCGCCCTGGTTTGCTCAATGGCTCTGCAAGGCTGCTTGGCGGGCTGCTTGCAGCTCGGCGGCGCGCTTGAAGGCCGCCACAATGTTATAGTAGCCTGTGCAGCGGCACAAATTGCCCGCAATGCTCGCCTTGATCTGCGCCTCATCAGGCATCGGATGCTCTTCGAGCAGCTTGGCGCCGCTCATCAAGAAGCCAGGCGTGCAATAGCCACATTGCACAGCGCCCATCTCCACAAAAGCTTGCTGAATCGGATGGAGCTGTTCAGCGCTCGTCGCGAGCCCTTCAATGGTCACAATCTCAGCGCCGTGCGCGCGCGGCGCAGGCACCATGCATGCCATGACGGCCGCGCCATCTAGAAAGACTGTGCAGGCGCCACACTCACCTTCGGCGCAGCCTTCCTTAGTGCCGACCAACCTAGCATCCTCGCGCAGCAAGCGCAGCAAAGTCTTGTGATTGCCGCCATGTAGCGTATAGGGCTTGCCGTTGATCACGGTTTGGATTGGCTGCTCGTCGTGCTGGGTGAGTTGAGGCAAGGGCCTGGCAGGCTTGGGCTGCTTTCCCCAGAGCATGGCAGGCGCTGCTGGAAAATGGCGACGCTCCTCGTGGCTGCGCAGGGCGCGCAAAGCGCGCTTGGTGAGCGTCTCGACCATGGCACGGCGATATTCGGCACTGCTGCGCACGTCGCTTATCGGCGTGGTTGCCAAGGCGGCCAGGCGCGCTGCCTCAGCGATAGCTTCATCGCTGAGCGTCTTGCCAACTAAGTAGGCCTCGGCCTGTGGCGCTTGGACAATTGTCGGCGCCACGCAGCCAAAAGCCAGGCGCGCGCTGCGGACGATCGCGTCTTCAAAACGCAAGATAGCAGCGATGTTCACGACTGAGATCGCTTGTGTGTGCCGCAAACCGAGCTTGATGAATATGCCGCGCTCATCGGCGGCAAGGGCAGGCAAGTGAATAGCGGTCAGCATTTCATCAGGGCGCATGACCGTGCGCCGCACGCCTGTGTAGAATTGATCAAGCGGCACAGTGCGCTCGCCCTGCACTGAAGCTAGAGTGATCGAAGCGCCGAGCGCCCAGAGCGGTGTGATGGTATCGTTAGCAGGGCTGGCCGTGATCAAGTTGCCTGCGATAGTGGCGCGGTTGCGAATTTGCGGCGCGCCGACTTCCCAAGCTGCTTGCGCCAACGGCAGGGCATATTCGGCGATCAGCGGGCTGGCAACTACCTG
>RFIM01000280.1 GCA_003695215.1 Chloroflexota bacterium | reverse complement strand
GCCCGAAGGCGCTGACGCCGTTGTGCCCGTTGAGCAGACGGATGATGCGCCCAGTCGGTTTGCGCTGAACAGCCCATTGCCACAGCAAGTGCTGATCCGCGCTGCTGTGCCTGTGGGCAATGGCGTGCGCCCAGCAGGCGAGGACGTGCGCGCAGGTGCGTCGGTCTTGGAAGCAGGGCGGCGTTTGCGCGCCGCTGATATCGGCATTTTGGCAGGCCTAGGCATGGCGCAAGTGCCTGTGGTGCGCCGACCTATCGTGGCGATTCTCTCGACAGGCGATGAACTATTGCCGCCGCATCTGCCGCTTGCCAAAGGCAAGATTCATGACATGAATGGCATGGCACTGTGCGCTAGCGTGCAGAGTCTAGGTGGCGTGCCGCGCTTCTTGGGCATTGCGCCCGACTCAGTCGAAGCGGTCTACAGCCGTCTTGAAGCGGCTGCGCAGGCCGACATGATCATCAGCACGGCAGGCGTCTCGGTCGGGGCGCTCGATGTGGTCAAGGAAGCGGTCACGCGACGCGGCACGCTCAGCTTATGGCGCGTGAACATTCGCCCTGGCAAGCCGCTGGCGTTCGGCGTGTTCGGCGCTGTGCCATTTTTCGGCTTGCCGGGCAATCCTGTTAGCGCACTAGTGACTTTTGACGTCTTTGTGCGCCCTGCCCTGCTCAGATTGTTGGGCAGCGCTGAGGCACAAACGCCACAGGCAATAGCTGAAGTCGCTGAGGCGATGACCAGCGATGGCAGGCGCACCTACGCGCGCGTGCGCCTGCGCCGTCAGCCTGATGGGCGCTTGCTCGCCTACAGCACAGGCACCCAAAGCTCTGGCGCCATCAGCTCGTTAGTCAATGCCGACGGCTTGCTGATCATCCCTGAGGGCATGACGGAAGTGCCAGTCGGCGCGCGCCTGCCCGTGCGCTTGTTTGACCAAGCCTTGTGATAGACAAAGGAGTGTATCCGATGACGACCAGCAACTCAGTCCCCTATGCGGCACAGGCTACAGAGAGCCGTGTTGTGCGCGCTGATAGACTATGGCGCGTCAGCCTGCTCTTAGCGCTGATCGGCTTGTGCATCGCTGGGTATCTCTCATACACCAAGCTGACCAATACTGAGATCGCTTGCGTCCAGGCGATCAGCAATTGCAGCTACGTGGATAACACGCCATACGCCTATCTGGGCGGCTATGGCGGCGTGCCAATCGCTTACCTCGGCTTTGCAGGCTATGCCGCGATCTTCCTAGCGCTGATAGGCGAACGACGGCTTGCTGCCTTGAGACGGCACGGCAAGTGGCTGATCTTCAGCCTGACGCTGATCGGCTTTTTGGTCTCAGGCTACCTAGTGGCTGTGCAGGCGCTAGTGCTCAGGAGCTTCTGCCAATGGTGCATGGGCAGCGCCGTGACGATGACTGCGCTGTTTGGCGTGAGCTTCACACGGCTGTGGCGCACTTTGAGCGCTGAGCCTGATGGCGAAGAGACAGAGCAGGCGTAGCAGGACGCCACGCGGAGTGCAAGAGGCACAAAACGCCAAGCTGCCGCAGTTGCGGCGCCGCCGAATCAACCTTCCGAGCTGGACGCCAAGGCTTCTTCCTGCTTAGAGCGTGCGCTGCCCTTCTCGCGCCGCTTAGCACGGCGATTGTTCCCCTTGTGTGTGCCGCGGTTCTCTAAGGCACGCTCCAGCTCTGGAAACTCTTCAGCGGCGTTGAGCAGCGCGCGGCGCAAGGCTAATTCAATAGCACTCGGCACCTTCTCGTCGTCCTCGTCCTCGGAAGTGACGGCTTCAGCCACAGGCGGCACTTCAAGCGCCTTCACGCTCAGATCGAGCTGCTTCTTGCGGCTGTTGACCTTGATCACTTTCGCTGTCAGCTCATCGCCAATTTGGTAGGCATTCGCAGGCGAGCCTTTGAAGTTGTAGCCCAGCTCCTTGACGTGCACCATGCCAGGCCGTTCCGCGCCGACATCCACGAAGACGCCGTAATTCTCAATACGGACGATCTTGCCCGTCAGCACGTCGCCCACGCGAATCTCGTGCCACTCCAAGCCCAGCGGCTTGATCATCGTGACTTCCAGCAGCCCGCGCTCACGGTCAACTTTGTGAACCCAGACCGTGACAGCTTGCCCTTCGTGCAGCACGTCGCTGACGTTCTTGACGGGCGACTCGCTGAGCTGCGAGATGTGGACGAAAGCGTCCTTGCCCAAGCCGACGTCTATAAAGGCGCCTGCTAGCTCCACGCGCTTGACTGTGCCCTGTAGCTCCATCTTCGGCTTGACCGCTTGTAGCGCGTTGGCGAGAGCGGCTTGCCCATCGGCGCTTGGCGCAAAGTCGGGCGCGCTTGCTGCCGATGACTGAGTGAGCGCAGCGTTCTCTTCCATTGTGTCAGTTGCTCCTTGTGTGAACTGAGAGATTGGGATAGCGAATAGAATTATCGCACTTTGGGCGCAATTCTACTACTATGTTAAGGTGAGGTCAATTGTAGGCTACCTTCAAGTTTGCGCAAGTGCGCCGAAGACCTTGCCTTGCGTCGCTCGAGCAACACAAGGCAAGGCGGCATTTATCCATCAGCTCAGCCGCCGAGTTCCTTCAGGCGTTTTTCCCAGCGCTCGACCAGGCGATTGTAGGTTGCTTCGCTGATCTCGCCGTTCGCCAAGCGCATATCCAAGTTGGCGATCAGGGCCTCGATCTCTTCTTTGGTCTGCGGATTAGCAGGCGGCTGCTGCGCTGCAGGCGGCTTTTGTTGCTGCTGCTGTTGCTGATTAGCCTGGTTGGCCATCATCTGCATCATCATCTGCTGCATCATCATCTGCTGTTGCTGCATTTGCTGCTGCAGCGCCGCCTGCTCAGGGTTCATCGCAGCGCCGAGCGTCTGCCCGAGCCCAAGCCCTAAACCTGCGCCGGCTGCTGCGCCGCCCAACCCTGGATTCTGGGCTGCGGCCTCAGCGATATCCAGGCGGCGCATCTCAGCGAAGGTGCGCGCATCGCCGCCGTACTTGATGATATCTTCCTGCGTCAAATCCTTGACGTCAAAGGTACCTGCTTGGAAGCTCTTGATGCGCAAGCCCAGCGCTTGAAACTCCGTGTTGAGCAGCGCTAGCGAAGCCGACTCAAGGCTGCTGATCAGGCGATTCGCCTCTTGTACGCTATTGATCTTCTCTTTTGAGATCAGCTCCGTGATCTCGCCCAGCAAGATCGTCTGAATGCGCTCGCGAATATCCGCCAAGCGCAGCGACGGACGCCCGATGCCGTATTGCTTCAAGAAGCGAATTGGATCCTCAATGCCGATGTCGATCACGCCGCGATTGCGCAGCAGCATGAAGCCCGCGCCGCGCCCTGGCGTCTCCATGTAGATAGGCGGATTCGTGCCCCAAGTCACTTGGGGCAGATCGCGCAAGTTGACGAAGTAAACATCGGCTGTGAAGATGTTCTTGCCGCTGGAGACAAGGAAATTCAGCGCGCTGGAGAGCAGCGGAATGTTGCCTGTGTTCAGCGTGTGCGCGCCGGGCCCAAGCGCATCCAGCACTTGCCCTTGCCGCACGAAGATCGCCACTTGGCTTTCCTGCACGATCACTTGTGAGCCGAACCGAAAGTCGCCGTTGCCTTGTTGCGGCTCGCGCCAGACCAGCTCGTCTTCCATCACATTCGGATGCGAAATGACGTCAATAATCCGCGGCATGATAGCCATCCTCTCTCAAAGACTCGATCCTAACTAAACGATCTCGGTCACAACGTTATCGCGCATGTTGAAAGCGGCGTTAGCTTCAATAGCGACCATTTCCAGCTTGCTGATAGCCTCATCTAGGCCTTCGCCACTGCGCGCGGCCGCGTCGAAAGCCTCAATCGCCGTGCGGAAATAGTCCACGTATTCGATCAGCGCTGCATCGAAGGCGTAAATTTTCTCCAACTGCTCAGGGCCGATCTTCTGGGCAGCGTAGAAGCCTGCGTAGCCCGGCGCGGCGGTGTTCACGCGGTCGATGAAAATTTGGAACTGCGCTTTGGCTTCGCGCGTTTTGGTGGCTGCGGAAAGCCCGCCCTTGCTGAGCATGTGCTTCTCAGCGGCGATGAAGCGCTGCATCTGTTCCTTGAGCAGCTTGACAATGTGTTCGCGGATCATCCGATCGGCTTCGCGGCGCGCCGTCATCTCCTTGTAGCCGCGGAAGCCCGGTATGCGCGCCACGATGCGCTCCAAGCCGCTGCGCTGCGAAACAATCTTCTCGTACAAATCGGTCATGAGCTTTAATCCTTGCCTCACTCAGCCTGCTCTCACGTTAGCATACACTAGAATCAGCCCAGCAACAAACACCAATTTTCAGTGAAACACTCAGCTCAGGCACGAAAAGGAATCTCAGGAGTTCATGATGAGCGCACAACAGGGCTTTGATTCAAAGCGCTGGATGGTCATCCCGCGCACGCTGGTCTTCCTGACCAACAACGGCGATCTGCTCTTAATGAAGCGCGGCGCCCATCGGCGCACCTTCCCGAATCGCTACAACGGGCTAGGCGGTCATGTTGAGCGCGATGAGGGCATCGAGGCGGCGGCGCTGCGGGAAGTTCAGGAAGAGAGCGGCATCAAGCCTGAGCAGGTGCGCCATTTGCGCCTGCGGGCCATCTCGCACGTGGCCAGCGACGCCGCAGGCGGCATCTTGGTGTTCATTTTCACAGGCGAGGCCCTGACGCGCGAGGTGCAGAACAGCCCAGAAGGCGAGCTAAGCTGGATTCCCCTGCAGCGCGTCTATGGGCTGCCACTGGTAGACGACCTGCCGCCTTTGCTGCCGCGCCTCTTCGGCGAGCAAGCGAGCGAAGCCTTGATCTACATGCACGTCAGCTACACAGCTGATGATCAAATGCAGATTCGCTTCAACAGCTAGTGCGCAGTTTGAGCAGTTAGCAGACGCGTTGAGAGCCTCATGCCGACCTACTCCTCGCGCATCAACTTAGCCAGCTGCGCTTTGAGCGCCGCGCGCTTGCGTGCATATGCCGCTTGGCTGAGCTTGCCCTGCCGATATTGTTCATCCAGCTGCGCTAAGGCTGCGATCAGCTGTTGCTGATCGCGGGCAGGTGCCATTGAGCGTGTGCCGCGCACTAGCAGCACCAAACCGATGCCGATCAGCAGCAAGCCGCCGACAATCAGCGCAATGGCGAACGGCTGTAGCGAGCCATTCGGAGCGGTGATCGACGCTTCTGCCATGAGCGGCTGTGGCAGCGCGCCGCTGAGCGTGTAAACCAGCGTTGTCCCAGGCGGCAGCTGGAAAGTGCCGCCATACAACATGAAATCCGAGCCGCCTTGCACGCCCTGTGCAGGCAAGCTCTGGTC
>RFIM01000279.1 GCA_003695215.1 Chloroflexota bacterium | reverse complement strand
TCCGCCGCCTGCGCTTGGGCTGCTCAAGCAGGGCTGGCTGCTGTGCCGATGCGCGGCGGCAGGTCGTCGCGCTGTTCGCGCTGCGCCGCGGGCTTCTCAGCAGACTTGGGCAACATCTCTGGGCGCTTGCGGCGATTAGGCACAGGCGTCTCGCCCATCAGCTGCATGAACTCTTCGTAGTCGATGGTCTCGACTTCCATCAAGCGCTGAGCGACGCGCTCCAGCTCTTCGCGATGCTCGGTCAGCACGTTCAGGGCGCGCTGATAGGCCTCGTCCACGATTTTCTTGACTTCCTCGTCAATGATCTGGGCAACTGCCTCGCTGTAATCGCGCTGCTCGGCGATCTCGCGCCCCAAGAAGACCATCTCCTCTTTCTGGCCGAAGATCATCGGGCCGAGTCGGTCGCTCATGCCGAAGCGCGTGACCATAGCCCGCGCATAGCGCGTGACCGTGGCCAAGTCGCTCCCGTTGCCGCCGCCGGCGCCCGTGGTCACTTCGCCGAAGATGATTTGCTCAGCGGCGCGCCCGCCAAGCGCCTGGGCGATAGCATCCTTGATGCGCGAGCGCGTCTCAGGGCCCATATCGTCTTCCGGCACGCTCAGCACGGAGCCGCCTGACATGCCGCGCGGCACGATGGTGATCTTGCGCACAGGATCGCAATTCGGCAAGAAGTGGCCGACAATGGCGTGGCCGGCCTCGTGGTAGGCGATCAGGCGCTTCTGCTCTTCGCTGATCACGCGGCTCTTGCGCTCTGGGCCGAGAATGACGCGGTAGATGGCTTCTTCACAATCGCGCATCGAGATGCTCTTCTTGTTCTTGCGCGCTGCAAGGATTGCCGCCTCGTTCATCAAGTTCTCAAGGTCAGCGCCAACGAAGCCCGGCGTCGTGCGCGAGAGAACTGCCAAGTCCACGTCGGCTGCCAGCGGTTTGCCACGTGTATGGACGCGCAAGATCGCCTCGCGCCCTTTCACATCTGGTCGATCCAGCACGACGCGCCGATCAAAACGCCCTGGGCGCATCAGCGCAGGATCGAGGATATCAGGGCGATTAGTGGCAGCGATCACGATCACGTTTGTGTCGGTATCGAAGCCGTCCATCTCCACTAGAATCTGGTTGAGCGTCTGTTCGCGCTCGTCGTGGCTGCCGCCCAAGCCTGCACCGCGATGCCGCCCGACAGCGTCGATCTCGTCAATGAAGATGATGCACGGGCTGTGGCGCTTGGCTTGGTCGAATAGGTCGCGCACTCGAGAAGCGCCCACGCCGACGAACATTTCCACGAACTCGGAGCCGCTGATGCTGAAAAACGGCACGCCCGCCTCGCCAGCCACTGCCTTCGCCAGCAGAGTCTTGCCCGTGCCAGGGCTGCCGACCAGCAGCACGCCCTTTGGAATGCGCGCGCCTAGTTGAATGAACTTATCAGGCTCTTTGAGGAACTCGACGATCTCGCGCAGCTCTTCCTTAGCCTCATCAGCGCCTGCCACGTCATCAAAGGTGACGCTTGGGCGGTCGCCTGTGAACATGCGTGCGCGGCTCTTGCCAAAGGAGATGGCTTGGTTGTTTGAGCCTTGAGCTTGGCGCAACATCAGGAAGAAGAAGCCTGCGATCAGGATGATCGGCAAAAGCGAGATCAAGACGCTGAAGAAGGGCGTGATATCGTTCGGCTGAGCGTATTCAATCGGCAGGCGGGCCACCTGCTCAGGCGGGACGCCAAGACTGATCAGCTGTTCGGGCAATGGCATGGATGGGTCTTTGCGCGAGATGGCAGGCGAGCGGTTGCTGCCAGCATAGGTGACGCGCACCTCATTCTGGACAACGACGATCGAGGTGATGCGCGGCGTGCCGCTGATGATCTGCTGTGCCAGTTCGCTCAGCTTTAGCTCGTTCGCGCTTGAGCCGCTGCCACGAACGCCTAGAAAAATCGCCACCAAAGCAATACCGATCAGAATCCAGATGAACAGGTTACGAAAACGCGAGTTGTTCACAGCCCAGGAAGCCTCCAACTGTGTGCGTGTCGGGCAGAAGGTGCCAGGCGAACTTCGAGCAGCCTGCACGCACAGGAATTTTACGGATACTTAGATTATACCAACTCGCGTCTAGAAATACAGCACTTGGCAAGGCCGCGGCACGGCGCGCTATGCTCATACAGACTTATACAAAAGCTCAGGAGAACTAGCGTGCGCCGTTGGTTAATTGTGTGCATCGCCGTCAGCGCTATCCTGTTGGGCACGCTCTCAGCGGCACGCGCGCTTGGCAGGCGCCAAGCGCCGACCTTCCACACTTGGCTCAAACAGGCTGATGGCAGGCCTTGCCCACGCGCTTGCCTGTTTGGTGTGGCGCCTGATGGCAGGCTCAGCTTTGAAGAAGCCTATAGTGCGCTCAGCGCTCATCCGCTCCTGCGCGAGGCGGCTTTCGTCAATCGCGGCGAGATCAGGTACTGGACGACGAGCGCGTTCAAGCTCTCGATTGGGCGCGCTGCAGGCTCTGATCGCCTGATGTGGATTCAGCTTGAGGTGCCTTATTCCCAGCGCGAGCTGCGCGTGAGCGATCTGCTGGCGGCTTATGGCACGCCTGATTACATCTTGGCGACTGAAGCGAGCATTGTGACCGACCTGCTCTACGCTGCGCATAACCTGCAAGCCTCGGCGCTGCGCGAAGCCTTGCCCGATAATGTGCCGTTGCGCTTATCGCATCGCATTTACAGTGCCTATCTGCTCAATGCCGAGCAGTTCAAGGCGCACCTGCAGCTCATCGGCGATAACTTGAAGGCTTGGCGCGGCTTTGTGCCGATCACACAGTACTTCAGGCGCGCTACACGCTAATCAGCGGCTTGGCAAGTTGCACAGAAGCGCTCTCTTGTATGCTCAGGCAGAAGGTGCTAGGATTAAGGCGGCTTAGCAAAATTTGCAAGCCCAGTTTTTTTGCAATAGAATGCCGCGATACTATTGAGACCACTTTCATGAAGGATGCTCACCATCATCAGTGCACTCGTGTGCTGCATTCACGCTCGTCCCCATGGAGCGCAGAAGTATTGCTCTTGCTCGAATCACATCATGTTGCCTAAGTAAGGAGACGCTACTTTGACTGTCTTGATGGAGGTTAAAGACCTCAGAACCTATTTCCACACGCAGGAAGGCACTGTCTACGCCGTTAACGGCATTTCCTATACCGTTGATGAAGGCGAGACGCTCGGCATTGTGGGCGAGAGCGGTAGCGGCAAAAGCGTGCAGTCGCTCTCCATTCTAGGGCTGATCCCTAGCCCGCCCGGCAAGATTGAGTCAGGCTCGGTCATCTTTCGCGGGCGCGACCTGCTCAAACTCTCGCGGGAGGAGATGCGCGCTGTGCGCGGCGCCGAGATCGCCATGATCTTCCAAGACCCAATGACGTCACTTAACCCTGTGCTGACCATTGGACGGCAGATCACAGAAGCGCTACAGCTGCATTTGGCGATGGACAAGCAAGCGGCGCGCCGCCGCGCCATTGAGCTGCTGCAGATGGTCGGCATCCCTGGCGCTGAGCGCCGCTTGGACGACTATCCGCACCAATTCTCAGGTGGCATGCGTCAGCGCGCGATGATCGCCATGGCGCTCTCCTGCAATCCGCAGTTGCTGATCGCCGATGAGCCGACCACAGCCTTGGACGTGACTATCCAAGCGCAGATCATTGATTTGGTGCGCCGCCTGCGCGATGAGATCGGCATGGCGATGATTTGGATCACGCATGACTTGGGCGTGATCGCCGGCTTGGCAGATACCATTCAGGTCATGTACGCTGGCTTCATTGTAGAGCGCGGGCCTGTGATGGAAATCTTCAGCGATACGCGCCATCCGTATACCCTTGGCTTGCGCAACTCCTTGCCGCGTGTCGATCAGCGTGGCGAGCGCCTGATCCCGATTGAAGGCTCGCCGCCCGACATGCGCAAGAAGCCGAAAGGCTGCCCATTCGCGCCGCGCTGCATTTACAAGGCAGCCTACAAACTGACCAAATGCGAGGAAGAGAATCCGCCACTGATGCCTGTGGAAGGTGGCAGCCCGAATCACTTGGTGGCGTGCTGGGTAGATGTACGAAAGGGAGTGCCTGCCAATGACTGAGCTGATGACGCAAACACCGACTATTCAAAAAGACGCCAAAGGGCGCGAAGTGCTGCTGCGCGTGCGCAATTTGAAGAAGTATTTCCCGATCATGGCAGGCTTCATCTTGCAGCGCGAAGTCGGCTCTATCAAAGCTGTGGACGGCGTCAGCTTTGATGTTTACAAAGGCGAGACGCTCGGCTTGGTGGGCGAATCGGGCTGTGGCAAATCC
Organism: Chloroflexota bacterium; assembly: GCA_003695215.1. Classification (GTDB taxonomy): domain Bacteria; phylum Chloroflexota; class Anaerolineae; order Aggregatilineales; family UBA2796; genus CP2-2F. Next base: position 5,645 of record RFIM01000279.1, on the reverse strand, counting down.
ACTACTGGGCGCACAGTCTTGCAGCTCTATCGCCCGACGGCCGGCTCGGTCGAGTTCGAAGGTGTTGACTTGGTCAGCCTGAAAGGCGAGGCCCTGCGCCGCATGCGCCGCCGCATGCAGATGATCTTCCAGGACCCGTACGCCTCGCTCAATCCGCGCATGTCGGTCGGTCGGATCATTGCCGAGCCGCTGTATGTGCATGGCATCGGCACGCCTGCTGAGCGCGCTGAGCGCGTGCAGTACCTGATGGAGAAGGTCGGCTTGAATCCGTACTTTGTGAACCGCTATCCGCATGAGTTCAGCGGCGGCCAGCGGCAGCGGATTGGCATCGCACGCGCCTTAGCGCTCAATCCAAGCCTGATCGTAGCTGACGAGCCGATCTCGGCGCTGGACGTCTCGATCCAGGCACAAGTGGTCAACTTGTTGCAAGATTTGCAGCGTGAACTTGGCCTGACGTACCTGTTCATCGCACATGATCTGAGCATGGTGCGCCATATCTGCGATCGCGTGGCAGTTATGTATTTGGGCAAGATCGTTGAGCTGGCGCCTTCAGATGAGCTTTACAACAATCCATTGCATCCCTACACGCAGGCATTGCTCTCAGCCGTGCCAGTGCCTGATCCAGCTGTGGAGAAAAAGCGCCAGCGCATCATCTTGAAGGGCGATGTGCCCAGCCCTGCCAATCCGCCTGTGGGCTGCAATTTCAACACGCGCTGCCCTGTGGCGGTTGAAAGCTGCTTCCGCGATGAGCCTGAGTTGAAGGAAGTCTCGCCTGGTCACTTTGTAGCCTGTCACCTGACCAACTAGGAATGCTGCGCGAAGGGCGTGAACGGCGGTGCGCTGCTCGCGCCTTTCATAGCAGCAATGAGTTTTATAGGTGGGTTTGAGAATGGCAGTTGCTACTAAACCGCTCTCACTAGGCAATCAAGCAGATGAGACCAAGACGCGCACGCCGCTTGCCGATGCGTGGATTCAGTTCCGCCGCAATCGCCTTGCGCTGGTCGGCTTAGGCTTCATCATTTTCCTAATCCTGCTGGCAGTTGGCGCGGATTTCTTGCAGAGCATTGGCTTTTTGGACGATCCGCTCTATCAGCATGAGGCGCCTGGGATGACCTTCGCGCCGCCGATGACCTGCACGCAAGACCCACGCCGCATGAATCCGCAGTGGTGCTTTGTCTTCGGCACAGATGACTTGCGCCGCGATATGCTGAGCCGCGCCATTTATGGCGCCCGCGTCTCGCTCTCGGTCGGTTTTGTAGGCGCGAGCATCGCCATGCTGATCGGCATCACCTACGGCATGATCGCCGGCTATTATGGCGGCGCTGTGGATAACCTGATGATGCGCTTCATCGACTTCCTATACGCCATCCCGGATTTGGCGCTGTTCATCTTGCTGCAGATATTCTTCAAGGCGCTTGCAGCCGAGCGCGATCGCGTTGGGCCCTTTGCGCAGGTTTTGGTGGATATTGACCGCAGCATGGGCGGCCTGTTCTTCCTGTTCATTGTGCTGGGCTTGCTGAGCTGGATCGGCATTGCGCGCCTGGCACGTGGGCAAACGCTCTCCTACAAGCAGAAGGAATTTGTGGAGGCAGCCCGCGCCATTGGCGCACGCGATAGGCGCATCATCTTCACGCATCTTCTGCCCAACATTCTCGGGCCGCTCGTGGTAGTCGGCGTGCAGTCTATCGCGGGCTTCATTGGCGTGGAGACGGCGCTGAGTTATCTTGGCATTGGCGTCAACGCGCCGACGCCAAGCTGGGGCAGCATGATCGCAGTGGCCCAGAACAATACCTTCGGCGCCTATCCGCACTTGGTGCTGGTGCCATCTGTGATGCTCGGCCTGACCGTGCTTTCCTTCTACTTCCTGGCCGATGGGCTGCGTGACGCCCTTGATCCAAGTTTGCGTGGTAGCTGAAGATGAAGCCCTTGCACCGAATGCGCGCATTGCTAGCCAGCAGCCTCGCCTTGCTAATGTTCTTCATGGCATCGCTGGCTTGCACAGCCAATGATACGCTCTTCATTCGCTTGACCGATACGCCCGTGCCAACGGCTACACCGACGCCCTTGCCCATCACTACCAAATTCAAAGTTGGCGAGAGCGGCGTTGTGGTCGGCCTCTCAGAGTTTGCGGCCGTCTCGTTGCCTGCTAGCGCGGGCCCGCTAGTGCCAGGCATTGGCGGTGCCACATGCTTCCCAAATACGCGAGTGACTGTGCTGGACGTCTCGCGCAACATCAACGATCCGAACGATGAGACGATCTACTATCTGGTGCAGTGCAGCGGCAGAGGCTGGATCGCCGAATACCAGTTCTCGCGCTTCAACCGTGGCGATAAAGCGATTGTCCAGACGGCTGATGGCAGCGATGCCAGGCTCTACCGCCAATCAGACGTCACCTCAGCGCCGCTTGACCAAGCCTGCCCAAACGGCACAGAAGTCAGCGTCACAGGCCTGACCGCCAACCCGTTCAATCCAAACGACAGGAATATCTACGTGCAAGTGCGCTGCGGCACAGTCAGTGGCTGGCTGCTGGAAGAGCAGCTGGCGCCGCTCAAGTGAGAGGAGCCAGAGATGACCAAGTACATCCTCAGGCGCATTGTGATCGCCATTCCAGTGCTGTTGGCGATCATTTTCTTCACCTTTTTGCTGATTCGGGCAGTGCCAGGCGGCCCATTTGATTTCAGCGGCTCGAAAAGCACACCTGAGTCGATTCGGCGCGCGCTCGAGCAGCGCTACGGCCTGGACTTGCCTTTTTTGCTGAACTTTCCCTTCGATACCATCGCGCCTGATCACGATATCCCGCGTCGTGTGATCTATCCCGCGCTTGCCGATTGCGACGAGTTGCGGCGTGGCGTGCCGCTGGAGCAAGCCCGCCCTGCTACGAATGTAGTGGACGAATACGAAGGCTGGCAGCTCTTCCGCATAGTCACTGAGCGCCGCGAGACGACTATCACGCTTGGCGGAAGGCAAGTGCGCTGCCTGCAAGCCTCGCAGGTGCTGTACTCCGATTTGTTCCTGAGCCAGTTCTTCGGCTATTTGAACAATGTGCTACGGTTTGACTTCGGCTTATCAGTTGGGCGCACCACGCTTGGGCAGCCTGTCAACAACCTGATCGCAGATCGCTTGCCCGTCTCAGTGCGCCTAGGCTTGCTGGCCGTGTTCATCGGATTCGCCGTGGGCGTGCCGTTGGGCGTGTTGGCGGCTTTGTACCGTAACTCGCCCATTGATTACGGCGTGACCTTCTTCGCAGGCACTATCGCTGCCATTCCGACGTTAGTGCTTGGGCCGATCCTGATCATCGTGCTGATCGTGCAGTGGAAGATATTGCCGCCTGTCGATCCGCGCGTCTGGAAGCTGCCGAACATCCTCGATTGGAACTTCATCAGCGTGGCTATCTTGCCCGTCAGTGTGCTGGGCATTGGCATCTCAGCAGGTTTGGCGCGCTTGACGCGCGCTAGCGTGCTGCAAGTGCTGCGCGATGACTATATCCGCACGGCGCGCGCCAAAGGCCTGCGCGAGCGAACCGTCATCTACATTCACGCGCTCAAAAATGCCCTGATTCCAGTGGCGACTATTGTCGGGCCGCTTTTGGCAGGCGTGCTGACAGGCTCGTTGATCATCGAGCGCCTTTTCGCTATCCCTGGCTTGGGCGACGTCTTCGTGACTAGCATCGCAGCGCGCGACTACACTATGTTGCTCGGCGTCACTATTTTGTATTCTGTCTTCCTGATCTTGGGCAACATCCTGGTGGACGTGATCTACACTTGGCTCGATCCGCGCATTCGCTTCGATTAGCCGCGCTCATAGCCCTTGCTGCTCGGCCTGATCAGCGGCAAGGGCGAACACCGCTCAAGAGCAATCTGACCAGGCGCGCAAAGTGCCGCGTTTGACGGCAAAACGGCCAATTTCCTGGCCGTTGGGCAGAACAATCTGCACCGTAGGCGTCACTTTGCCTTCAGGCACGAATAGGCGTGCCAGGTGAGCGCCATCAGGCGACCACAAAAAGACATTGGCTTGACCGCGTGGCAGCAACTGTGGTGCCTGGCCGCGCTCTGCCACATAGACGCGCCGCTCAACTGAGAGCGCCACAGCCGCGCCGCGCGCCGACACTGCGAAGGCATCAGGCTTCAGGCGAACAGAACGTGGCAGCTGTGTGATGAGATGTTGCGCGCCGCTATGCGGCTCGATCACGCCGATCAGCCAATGGCCCGCGCGCCTGCCCACATAAGCCAGCTGACCGTCGGCCTGCCAAGCTACGCCGTAAAACGTCTCCAAGCCGCTGACCTCATGCACGGCACTGCCATCTGTGTGCGCGACCAGCAGGCGCGTCGCCGATTCAACGCCGTTCAAAATCGCCACATAGCGCCCATCAGGCGACCAGCTCCAGCGAAAGAAAGTGTTATCCGTGAGCAAATGCCGCGCATTCTGACCGTCCACGTCCATCAAGTCCAGCGCTACCACTTTGGGCGAAAGCCGATATGGCACCAAGATGCGTTGACGGTGACCGCCATATGTGTCGCTGGTGAGCTGCCCGCCGATCCAGACGCGCTGCCGCACTACTGTATATTCCTGACGGGCCAGGTCGAAGGCGAGCAGGGTCGCGTAGTTCTCGCCACGGCGCCGCTCGATCAGCCCGATGCGCTCGCTATCAGCCGACCAGCCGATGAAGCGATGCTTGTCGTTCGGCGCGATGATCGGCGCGCTGTCGGCGCGGATGACGCCGTAGAAGCCGTTGGCATTGCTCTCAATCACGGCAACCTTCCGATCGGGCGATACATGGACGCGGCTATCGCCAGGCAGGTCGGGCAGATCAGCGGCGCTCAGTTCGGGCAGCAAAAAAGCGGTCTGTGGCAGCTTGGAGGCTCTCGGGAGGCGATAATCGCGCATGAGCGCGCCGCTGCGCAAGTCCAGCAGGCTAGCACGCGCCTGCCAATCGGCGAAGTGCAGGCAGACATAATCGGGCGTGGCAAAGGCCTGAGCCACGCCGCGCAAACTGCCTATCAGCACAGCGCACATTGCTGTGCACAGCCAAACGGAGCGTAGCAGCAGCTTCATAACTTGAGTATAGCATATTTCGCCATCATAAGCGCCTGAAGCGTGTTACAATGCACGCCGAAAAGGACTCATCTGGTCGATATGAGTGATCAACCGATCATTTTTGTAACAGGCGGCACAGGGCATCTGGGCTATGCCCTTTTGCCTGCCTTGTTGCGCGCGGGCTTTTGTGTGCGCGCCCTGACACGCCAACCTGAGCGCCACGCCTGGCTGCAGACCCTGGGCGAAGGGCTGCAGATCGTGCGTGGTGATGTGACAGACGCCGCGCTGATCGAGCGTGCAGTCCAGGGCTGTCGTTATGTCGTCCATGCGGCGGCCAAGTTCGCCTTCTGGGGCAAGCACGAGCAATTCGAGCGCACTAACGTCGAAGGCGCGGCTAACGTCATGCGGGCTGCACTGGCTGCACAGGTAGAGAAATACGTCCATATCTCGACCGTTGTGGTTGTCGGCAAGCCACTAGCAGGGCGTATAGTGGATGAGACGCATCCGACCGATCCTGTCGATCCCTATCAGCGCAGCAAGCTGCACGCTGAGCAGTTGGCGCTGCAAGCAGGACGCGAATCGGGCTTGCCTGTGGTCGTGCTAAGGCCTGG
>RFIM01000278.1 GCA_003695215.1 Chloroflexota bacterium | reverse complement strand
TGCCTTCCAAAAGCCCGATCATGCCCGTGCCGAAGGTCACGACTGTCAGCAAGGCAAGCTGGTCGGCGGGCCAGAGCTTGCGCGAGAAAAAGACCGCCCATGGGCTGGCTGCGAAGAGCGCCGCAGCGCACACAGCTGCCATCACGCCGAAATAGCGCCGCACCAGGAAGTAGCTCAGCAGCACAGCCAGCGCAGCCATAGCGCCCATGTATTGCGTCGCCAAGAGCGGATCGCTGCTGAGCAGGTATGGCGGCAAGAAATAATAAAGCAGCGCAGGCGGCTGCAGCACGCCGACGGACGAGTCGATGCTGTGGAGCGGAAAAAGGCGCCCTTGGGCCATTTGGCGTGCCAAGAGCGAGAGATTGGCCTCATCTTGCCGAAACTCGACCACCTCAGGCAAGCCAAGGCGCAAGCCTAATGCCAACGCCATGATTGCCACGAGCGCGATCAGCTCAACAATGCGCAACGCTTGCCTTTCACTCACGGGTGCTATCTTCTCGAGCCATGCGGCGCAAAAAATCAGCGGCTTCTTCAACGCTGGTGTGGACAGTCGGATCAGGGCGGTAAGTGCTTTGGGTGATCGTGGCGAACATCATCTCGACCAGTGGCTCATTGCCGACGAGGGCCACGCGCTCTAAGGTGGGCAAAGTGAAGCTGCCATCGCGCATCAGCGGCAGCATGCCGCGCGGAAATTCGGTCACGGCGCGGTAATCGAAGATCATGTCCACGATCCCAGAGACGCCCGCTGCCAGAGCCCAGACTTCCACAGCGCCGGCTTCAAGGTCAGAGAGAGTCAGCGGATCGCTCAACTTATACAGGATAATTTGATCGGGCTCATACCAAGTGACGCGCACAGGCATATAAGCCGCCAGTTAGTATTGGAAAACGCTCATGAAGTCATCTAGAGTGCGCTGTGAGCTTGCGACGATATCGAAAAACCACCGATCTCGATTATACGCCAAACGCGCGCGCTCTGCATTATTGTAGGTGTAAAATGAGAAGCCGAGTCGGGCTGACTCGATCAAGCTGCGCGCGTTGCGTTGCAGATCGGTCTCTTGAATGCGCATCACTTGCGCTTGCGCTGCCGCTAGCGAGATAGCCTGCGAGCCTGCCACAGAGACGCGCTCAGTGCCGCGCTCATAGACGGCGCGGAACTTTTGCAGATCGCCTTCCAGGCTCAGCCGCTTGAAGTCGCCGAGTGCTAAAGGCAGGAGATCGCCTACAAAGGCGACCATTGGAATTGGGCGCGCTGCGATGTTGTATGGGCCGTAGTCGCGTGCAGGGCGCCCAAGCCGTCCGATCAAATCGCCAATGACGATCAACAGGCCGATCAAGATCGCTATCACGATCAGCGATGAGACAACGGCGAAGATCATCAGTAGTGTGGCACGGCGCGCTTCTTCTCGCGGCGATCGCATGCGCCGAAATCCTTTCCAGCTTCCGCCAAGCGGCTTGATTATAGCGCGCTCAGGCAGTTGGTGCTTTGGAGAGCGCGCGTTGCAGCCGCTCGCGCAGTTCAGCCACGCTCAGCAACGCCAGGATATCCGTCAAATGCGCGCCGCCGATCTTGCCCGTCAGCGCCACCCGAATGGGCAGCAACACTTGCTTACCGCTCAAGCCGTGCGCCTGCTTCAGCTGGTCGCGCACGCTTTTCAGCGTCGCCTCAGCTTCAGCGCGAGTCAACTGCGCCGTCTGGGGCAAGGCTGCGCTCAGCGCGCTGAGCGCCACAGGCGCCGCCTCGTTTTGCAGCACTGCTAAAGCCTCGGCCGTGAACGTTTGCGGCGCCTCAAAGGCGAAGCGCGCCGCCTCGACCACGTCGCTGAGCGCGACTAGCTCATCGCGCACTGCGGCTGTGAGCGCCTCGCACCAGGCTGCATCCGCAAGGCGAGCCGACTCAGGATAGGCATCCTGCAAATACGGCACGAGCAATGCGCTCAGCTCAGCGTTTGAGAGCCGCTTCATGTGCTGTTGGTTGAACCAATTCAGCCGATCCACATCGAAGACTGCCGAGCTGGTGCTCAGGCGATCCAAGGTGAAGCGCGCCACGATTTCCTCAGGCGTCATGAGCTCTTCTGTGGTGCCTGGATGCCAGCCCAAAAAGGCAAGAAAATTGAAGACCGCCTGTGGCAAGTAGCCGCGCTGACGCAACGTTGCCACGCGCAGCATCTCAGCATATTCAGCGTATTCGGCCGATTGATCGGCATCGCTGCGCTTTTTGATCTTGCGGCGCTCGTGATCGGTCACTAGCGGCAGATGGACGAAGTGCGGCGCCTGCCAGCCGAGCGCTGCATACAAGTTCACGTGAATTGGCGTGGACGGCAGCCATTCATCGGCGCGGATGACGTGCGTGATGCGCATGTCGTGATCGTCTACGACTGATGCCAGATGGTAGGTCGGGTAGCCGTCGGATTTCAGGATGATCGGATCGCCGTGATCGGCGTTTTCGAAGCGGATTGTGCCGCGCAGTAGGTCGTGGACGAGTGTCTCGCCGCGCTCGGGCATGGCGAAGCGCACTACACGATTCTCAGCCGCGCCTAACGCGCGCGCGCGGCAGTGATTATCGTAGCGCGGCTTCTGGCCGCGCGCTTGTTGTGTGCGCCGCACGATCTCAAGGCGCTCAGGCGAGCAATCGCAGTAATAAGCGCGCCCAGAGTCGAGCAGCTGCGCTACGATCTCGTGGTAGCGCGCCAAGTTATAAGATTGCACGTAGCGCCTGCCGTTGGCCATATCGGGCCCTTCGTCCCATGTGAGCCCGAGCCAGCGCAGCGCGTCCATTAGCTCTTCCTGAGCGCCTTCCACTAGGCGCTCGCGATCGGTATCCTCGATGCGCAGGATGAACTGGCCGTGCGTATGGCGCGCCCAAAGCCAGGCGAAGAGCGCCGTCCGCAAATTGCCTAGGTGAGTCCGACCGGTTGGGCTAGGCGCATAGCGCGTGCGCGCAGGTTTCAGCTCGCTTTCGCTCATCATTTCCTCGATGTGTCGTCAAGGCGCGCAAAATACATCTTGCCCGCCGAAGTTTGAATCATACGCACGATCACCACATCGACCGTGCGATCAATGTGACGGCGCCCGTCTTCCACTACGACCATAGTGCCGTCATCCAGGTAACCAACGCCTTGCCCAGGCTCGCGTCCTTCGGCGATCACCTGCAGCGTGATCACCTCGTTCGGCAAAATGACCGCCTTGACCGCGTTCGCCAACTCGTTGATATTCAGCACCTCGACGCCTTGCAGATTGGCAGTGCGCTTGAGTGTGTAATCTGTAGTCAGCAAGAGTGCCTTCATCTGCTTGGCAAGCGCGATCAGCTTGTGATCGACTTCGCGGACGTTCTCCACATCTAAATCCAAGACTTGGACGGGCGCCTTGCTCTCGCGTTGCAGCTCCTCAAGGATTTCCAAGCCGCGCCGACCGCGGTTGCGCCGCAAAGTATTGCTCTCATCGGCAATATGCTGAATCTCGCGCAGGACAAAGCCTGGCACGATCAGCTCGCCTTGGATGAAGCCCGTCTTGCTGATATCGAGGATGCGCCCATCGATGATAGCGCTGCTATCCACTAAGATTTTCGGGCCGCCGCTATAGGCGCTTGGCGCAGCGTGCTCACTTGCATTCTCAGCAGGGCGGAAGAGGCGTGGCGCCATGCGAACGATGTCTTGGGCGCGCAAGGCAAAGACGGTCACGCTCAAATAGCTGAAGACGACCATCATGATGACGGGCAGCCATTGGTTGAGCGGCACAGGCAGCAAGCTGAGCGGCACAGCCGCAAGCGCCGCCACTGCCAAGCCAAACAGCAAGCCGATGATGGCTGTGATGAGCGTCTCAGCCGGCGTCTCCATGATGACCACGCGCGCAAGGCGCGCTGGGCGTGTGGTGAAGTATGGCGTCAGGATCAGCCCTGAGAGCGCGCCGACCAAGCCGAAGAGCAGCGTGGTCGCTTCACGCGTGAGTGGCGGCACGATCAGATCGGCGCCAAGGCGCGCGCCGATCAACGACAATCCGATCATGCCGATCAGACGCCAGATCAACTCGGATGTCATGGCCGCGCGCCTCTCCTCACTTTAGGCTGAACTGACGTTCCATTCTAGCATATCGGGCGCCCTTTGTGCAGTTGGAATCGAGCTGCCAAGCGCTCTACACTTCGCCCATTTTAGTCTCCTGCCTCTAAGGCGCTGTTGTGCAAAGCGCAAGGCATGGTATAGTTATGGGCGTTGTTGAACACAAGACGCACTGATCGAAAATCACATGCATCTAACGGACTTGACCTTGACAGAAGCGCTGGCCGAGCTGCGTGCAGGGCGCATCAGCGCTGTGGAACTGACGCAAGCGCACCTTGAGCGCATCGCGGCGCTAGAGCCACGTATCGGCGCCTTCCTGACGCTGACGCCTGAACGGGCGCTGGAGCAGGCACGCCAAGCCGATGCGCGCCGCGCTCAAGGCGAGGATGCGCCGCTGCTGGGCATCCCTCTGGGCATCAAAGACGTGCTGTGTACCGAAGGCGTGCCGACCACAGCAGGCTCGCGCATTCTGGAAGGCTTCGTGCCGCCTTACACTGCCACAGCTGTGCAGAGGCTCTTCCAAAGCGGTGCCATCATGCTCGGCAAGACCAACACCGACGAATTCGCGATGGGATCATCCACTGAGAACAGCGCCTATCACGTGACGCGCAATCCACATCGCTTGGATCGCATTCCGGGCGGCAGCAGCGGCGGCAGCGCAGCGGCAGTGGCGGCGCGCATGGCCCTGGGCGCGCTTGGCACGGATACAGGCGGCTCTGTGCGGCAGCCGGCGGCAATGTGCGGCATTGTTGGCATCAAGCCTAGCTACGGGCGCGTCTCGCGCTACGGCTTGATCGCTTTCGCCTCATCGCTGGATCAGATCGGCACCTTCGGGCGGACTGTGCGCGACGCGACTGTGCTTTTGCAGGTCATCAGCGGTCACGATCCCTTGGATTCCACCAGTGTGCAGGCGCCCGTGCCTGATTACAACGCCGCGCTGACGGGCGATATCAAAGGCATGCGCATTGGCGTGCCAAAAGAATATTTCATCAGCGGCATGCAGCCTGAGGTCGAGACGGCTGTGCGCGCCGCTGTGGCACACTTGGAGGCGCTCGGCGCTGAGATACACCAGGTCAGCTTGCCGCACACTGACTACGGCTTGCCGATCTATTATCTGATTGCGCCAGCTGAGGCGAGCGCGAATTTGGCGCGCTTTGACGGCGTGCGCTACGGCCCGCGCTTCCAAGATGGGCGCGGCATGTGGGATATGTATCGCAGCACGCGTGGCAAAGGCTTTGGCAAGGAAGTCAAGCGACGCATCATGCTGGGCACGTACGCGCTCTCAGCAGGCTACTACGACGCCTACTACCTGAAGGCGCAGAAAGGGCGTACCTTGATCAAGCGCGATTTCGACCGCGCCTTCGCCGAGGTGGACGTGATCGCCGCGCCAACGGCGCCGCGCACAGCCTTCCGCCTTGGCGAAAAAGTGGACGATCCGCTGCAGATGTACCTTGAGGATATCTTCACCTTGCCTGTGAACTTGGCAGGCATCTGCGGCATCAGCTTGCCATGCGGTTACGATAACGAGAATCTGCCCATTGGCTTGCAGCTGCTGGCGCCCGCCTTTGGCGAAGAAAAAATGTTGCGCGTCGCTTACGCTTATGAGCAAAGCACAGAATGGCACAAGCGTGCGCCAACTTACCTTGAAAATTAGTCATGGCACAGCCTTGTGCTGCGCTGTGCCGCCTTTCTTAAACTTGAATTGAGGAGAGTTTTCGTTCATGAAGGTCGTCATTCCGCTGGCAGGCTTTGGCACGCGTCTGCGCCCGCACACTTTTACCAAGCCGAAGCCGCTGATCAACGTGGCAGGCAAAGCTGTACTCGGTCACTTGCTAGATAAATTAATGCCGCTCGAAGTCGAGGAATATATCTTCATCGTCGGCCACTTGGGTGAGCAGGTTGAGGCATATGTGCGCGCCAACTATCCGATCAAGGCGCGCTTTGTCGAGCAGACCGAGATGCTCGGTCAGGCGCACGCCATTTACCTTGCCAAAGAGCACCTGCAAGCCGATACGCCCGTCTTGGTCATCTTCGTGGATACGCTCTTCGAAGCCGATCTGAGCAATCTGCACCAAGATGGCAGCGACGCGCTGATCTTCGTCAAGGAAGTTGAAGACCCGCGCCCATTTGGCGTGGTCACGCTCAACGAGCGCGGCGAGATCACACGCTTTGTGGAAAAACCGACCACTATGGAGAACAAGCTAGTTGTGGTCGGCATATATTACTTTGCGCGCAGCCTGCCGCTCTTGGAGGCCATTGAGCAGCTGATGGCGCGCAAGATCATGACCAAGAACGAATATTTCTTGGCTGATGCCATGCAACTGATGGTCCAAAATGGCATGAAGTTCCATACGCGGCAAGTCTCGGAATGGCTAGACTGCGGCAGAGCTGAAACTGTGCTGGCGACCAACCGCTACTTGCTCGATCATGGGCATGATAACAGCGCACAGAATGGGCATCATCCACAGACCATCATCATTCCGCCTGTCTGCATCGATCCATCGGCGCGTATCAGCCGTTCCGTGATCGGCCCTTACGTGACCATCGCAGCCAATGCTGTGATCGAGGATTGCCTGGTGCGCGATAGCATCATTGATGAAGGCGCCTTCTGCAAAGATACGCTCTTGGCGCAGAGCTTGGTCGGGCGCAATGCGCGTGTGGAAGGGCGCTTCCGCGCCGTCAACGTCGGCGATTCATCCGTGTTAGGCTTTGCCTGATGGCCACAAGGTGAGAGCATGAGAGATTTCATCGCACAGCGCGTGCGCGCCATTCCGCCTTCGGGTATTCGTCGGTTCTTTGATATCGCTGCCACTATGGACGACGTCATTTCGCTGGGCATCGGCGAGCCTGACTTCGTCACGCCGCCTGCCTTGCTACAGGCAGGCATTCAATCGCTGCAGCGCGGCAGCACGCACTACACCAGCAATTCAGGCATCTATGAGCTGCGCGTCGCGCTCTCAGGCTACATCGCACGGCTGTACGGCATCGAATATCATCCTGAGCGCGAATTGCTGATCACTGTCGGTGTGAGCGAGGCGCTCTACTTGGCCTTGAACGCTATCCTCGACCCTGGCGATGAAGTGATCGTGCCTGAGCCGTGTTTTGTCGCCTACATGCCTGAAGTGACATTGGCGCATGGCGTGCCTGTACCCATTCCGACCTACGCAGCCGACGGCTTCCAAGTGACGGCTGAGCGCATCGCCGAGAAGATCACGCCGCGCACTAAAGCGATCCTGATCGGCTATCCTAACAATCCCACAGGCGCTGTGATGAGCCGCGAGCGCCTGCTCGAGATCGCTCAGCTGGCTGAGAAGCACGATCTGCTGGTCATCTCAGATGAAATCTACGATCGGCTTGTCTACGGCGTGCCGCACACACAATTCGCGACCTTGCCGAACATGCGCGAGCGCACAGTCGTGCTCAGCGGCTTCAGCAAGAGCCACGCCATGACAGGTTGGCGCATCGGCTATGCAGCTGGCAACGCTGAGGTCATTGGCATGATGCGCAAGATCCATCAGTACACGATCATGTCCGCGCCGACCACAGCGCAGGAAGCGCTGCTGGCCGCGCTCGAGCAGAGCGAGCCTGACGTTGAGGCGATGCGTGAGGAATACGATCGGCGGCGCAAGCTGATCGTCAGCGGCTTCAATGCGCTCGGCTTGACCTGCTTTGAGCCGCGCGGCGCTTTCTACGCCTTTCCTAGCATTGCCATCAGCGGCATGGACGAGAATACTTTTGCTGAGCGGCTGCTGCAGGAAGAGCGCGTAGCAATGGTGCCCGGCAGCGCCTTCGGCGCTAGCGGCGTAGGCTTTGTGCGCGCTAGCTACGCCACAGCTTATGAGAAAATCGAAGAGGCGTTGGAGCGCTTGGCGCGCTTCTTGCAGCGGCATGGTTAGCCGCGCTTGCCTTCCACGCTGATCACATAGCGGATGGCGCTGCCGCCTAGCTCAGGGAAGACGATCTCGAAGCGCGCTGCCTCGCCAGGCAGCAGCACAGGCCGATTCAAGAAGGTGCTATCCGTGGCGACTACGCGCCCTTGATCGTCCAGCACAGCTACGATGATCTTGACGAAGTTGGCGGCGCCTTGCGTCTGGTTGACGATATCGCCGCTGACCGTCAGGAAGCCGTTGGCGTTATAACGGGCGATCTCATTGCCGCGGATGAAGGCTTCCTCGCCCAGATAGTTCTGCAAAGCGAATTCGGCGTGCCGCGCGGCGCTGCGCAGCTCATAGCGCACTGCCCGACTGGGCTTGCCGCCACGAAAGCGGATTGAGAACGGCGCGCTGGCGTTCGGCATCAGAATCTCAGCGCTAAGCACGTTCGCCTGCTCGCTCAATACAGTGTCATTGGCGTCATAGAGCAACGCTGTGACACGAATCGCCTCTAGCGGCGCGCCTGCGGCGTTAGTCAGCATGCCGTTGATGATGAAGTCGCCGTTCGGCGCCGTCCAGCTGTGCAACGCGCTGAACAGCAGCGAGCCGACTGCGGCTACAGGCACTTCAGGCGCCTGATTTAGATCGCTGATGCGCAAAGCCGCATTCGGATCGACGCGCAAGGTATTGATCACGGCGCGCAGCGTTCGCAGCGCCGCTTCATCCAGATCGGTCACGTCGGCTTCGATCACGCTCAGGAAAGTGCCATCGGCCTGCACAAAAGTGTTCAGGACGCGCTCGCCGATGCCTGTTTGGCGCACGCCAACGACGCGCCAGCTGCCATCGCCTTGGGCCGAGCGGTTCACTTCGCGGTAGGCGCTGCCATGAGCAATTTGCAGGTAGCGGTCAAGCTGTTCGATCAGGGCTGTGGCGCTCAAAGGCGTGCCGCTGTTCAAAATATAGACGCTCAGCGGCAAGCTATTGGCATTCGGCGCGGAAAATTCAGCGCGCACGGCATTGGCGTCGCTCACATCGCGCACTGACCATTCCGGCGGCAAGCGTAGCGTGAAAACGCCGCTCGGATGCCGATAGGTGCGGAAATCGGCGTCGGGCGGCAAGGGCGTGGCGATCAGAACGCCTGGCGCGCCGTTACACGCGCTCAGGCTCAGCAACAGCACTAGGAGATAAGCCAAGCGGCGTATCATTGTTCTATCGGTTGCAATTCGACGATCAGACCGTCGCTCCAAGCGTATTTAGCGTCCATCAAGGCGTGCACTTCAGCAGCCACAGGCTCGTCGGCAGGCACTAGGCGCGCTTGCGCCCAGGCGAGCGGCAAGACCGCAGTCGGCGCGTTGCGCCTGCCCAAGCTGAACTGCACTTGCGGCCTGCGCAGGATGTTCTGCACCCAGTGCGCCTGCTCACGGCGCTCGGCTACCATGTAGTAGCGCCCGCCGTGCTGTACAAACCATATCTCAATCTGATGCGGCAGGCCGCTCTTATGCCCAATAGTTGTCAGGTACAGAAAAATTTCGTCGCTCATCAGGCACATTGTAGCGCGCTCTGCTCTTGAGGACAATTTCCTTCAGCGCGCGCGTGCCAAAGGCGCTGATTCCATGCACAAGAATTTGATTTTTGGTATAATGATGCGTGAAATACGTAAAGGCGATAAGCATATGGCTCACTATATCCTAGCAGTGGATGATGAATCTGATGTACTGGGGACGTTAGAGCGTGCCTTAAAGCGTGAAGGCTACCAATTCGGACGAGCGCTCTCAGCGCAAGAGGCCATGCAGAAAATCTCAGCGCGCCGCCCTGATCTGCTGATTCTCGACATCAGCATGCCCGACATGGACGGCCTGAAGCTCTGCAAGCAGCTGCGCGCCGATCCACGCTATGCCGATCTACTGATCTTATTCCTGACGGCGCACGTGCAGACTGAAGAGATCATCGCTGGCCTAGATGCTGGCGGCGATGATTATGTGACCAAGCCCTTCGAGCTGACCGAGCTGAACGCGCGCGTGCGCGCTCTGCTGCGCCGTGTGCAGCACCTGAAAGGCGCACAATCTGTCATTGAGCTGGGCGACGTGCGCCTTGACTCGACCACTTATCAAGTGCACATAAACGGGAAAGTCGTACAGCTGACGGCAACTGAGCATCGCCTGCTGCGCTATTTGATGGAGCATCCGAATCAGCCGTTCTCGCCATCACATTTGCTGGAAGCTGTCTGGGATTATCCCGCGCAGACAGGCGATCCAGATTTGGTACGGGCGCACATTCGCAACCTACGCGCCAAGCTTGGCGGCGAGGCCGATGCCAGCCGCTTCATCCGCACTATTTTCGGCGTCGGCTACATGGTCTCACCTTCATCATAAGCGTTGTGCAAGCAAGCGCGTGATGGCGTCGGGCGTCTCAGCGAGGCGCACGCCTGCCTGCAGCAGCGCTTCAACTTTCTCTTCATAGCTCCCAATCTCGCCTTCAACAATGGCGCCGGCGTGCCCCATGCGCTGATTTTTCGGCGCCGTTTTGCCTGCGATGTAGGCGATCACTGGCTTGGTCATGCGCTCGCGGATGAAGCGCGCCGCGCGCTGCTCGCTCACGCCGCCAATCTCGCCGATCAGCACCACGCAGTCGGTGTAGGGATCGTCTTCAAAAAAGGTCAGGACATCTGTGAAGTGTGTGCCCGAGACCATATCACCGCCCAGACCGATGCAAGCGCGCTGCCCGATCTCATGGCGCGTCAAGGCCTCAGTCACTTCGTAAAGGAGCGTGCTGCTGCGCGAGACAATGCCGACTCTGCCTGCTATAGCAATCTCGCTTGGAATGATGCCCAGCTTGACCTGATTCGGCACGATCAAGCCAGGTGAGCTCGGCCCGAGTAGTACAGTCTGGCTGAGTGCGAGCAACCGTTTGACGTGCATCATATCGCGCACAGGGATATTCTCAGTGATGCACACGATCAGCTCGAGCTGCGCGCTGATCGCCTCGTAGAGCGCATCGACTGCAGCGCGCGGCGGCACGAACATCACTGAGACAGTGGCGCCAGTGGCATGACAGGCTTCTTGGACTGAATCGAAGATTGGGATGCGCGCGAAGAGCCACTCGCCGCCTTTGCCAGGTGTGACGCCTGCTACGATGTTAGTGCCATAGGCGAGCATCTGCTCAGTGTGATAGGCGCCTTCGCGCCCTGTGATGCCCTGCACCAGCACGCGAGTCTCGCGGTTAGGCAACCATCTCATGGCGCGTATTCCCGAACAGCCTGCACAGCCTTTTCTGCAGCTTCGGTCAGCGATGCGGCGATTTGCACGTTCGGCAAACTCGCAGCTTCGAGCACCCGATAGCCCTGCTCAGCATGTGTGCCTGCCAAGCGCACGATCAGCGGCAAGTGCAAGTGCAGCCCACTGACCGCCTGCACAATGCCTTGTGCCACTTCATCACAGCGGGTGATGCCGCCAAAAATGCTGATGAGCAAGGCGCGCACGCCAACTTGGCTGCTGACGATCTGCATGGCGGCGATGACTTTATCGGCGCGTGCGCCGCCGCCGATATCGATGAAGTTGGCCAAGCGCACAGAAGCACTTGAGCGCGCCGCTTCCGCCTGAATCATGTCCATAATTGCCATGCCCAGCCCAGCGCCGTTCACTACGCAGCCAATCTCGCCATCGAGCGGCACATAGCTCAGCCCAAGCGCCCGAGCGCGCATTGCCTGCGGCAACTCGGCGTGCAGGTCGCGCATATCGGCCAGATCGGGATGGCGGAAGAGCGCGCTGTCATCAAGGATCAAGTTGCCGTCCACAGCGACGAAATGCCCGCTGCGCGTCCATGCCAAAGGATCGATCTCGGCCTGCATGGCATCGTTCTCGTAAAAGCAACGGTAGAGCCGATGCGCAATTTGCCCGAACGGCTTCCATAATTGGCGTGGCAGCTCCAGGCTGACCAGCAGGTGGCGCACTTGATGATCTTGTAAGCCCAACAGCGGATCGATCAGCTCACGCGCCATTTTGCCCGTGCTGCGGCTAGCAGAGATGCTCATGCCGATGGCGCCAGTAGTTGCAGTGATGACAGGCTGCTCCGCGGCGCGGTCGTTATGAATGCCCAGATAGAACTCCTGGTGGATATCGGCGCTCGGCTCGACCAGCACTTTATGCACAGGCAAACCGTTGATGGACAAGGCGAGGACGGCCTCGGCCATTTGGCGCGCCTGATCGGCCGTGCGGGCCAGGCGAATGCCGCCGCCCTTGCCACGCCCTTTGCTCAGCACCTGCGCCTTGATGACGACTTCGCTATCCAGCTCACGAGCAGCATCGTAGGCCTCTTGTGGCGAGGTGACGACCATCCCGTTTGGCGTTGGGATACCGTAGCGGGCGAAGATGGTCTTGGCTTGATACTCGTGCAGGTTCACGGTCAGTCAGGCATCACGCGTTGGCTCGGCTCGGCGCAGGGCTTCGGGATCGACGACCAGCAGCACCGCGCCGCAATCGCGGCAAGCGGTAGCCTCCAATTTGAGCAAGCGCCGCCATGGGCGCAAATTGAAGAGCGAATTCAGCCATTTGAGCGAGAGACGGCGCGGCGCAAAGCGCACTTGGTCAAAACGCTGACCGCTGAACTCGACAATCATACCGTGCGCTAGGTTAGTCGAGCCGCAGCGCACGCAAGCCAAGCGCACTGGCTGGTAGAAGTAGGTTACCTGCGATTGTGGCGCAGGCGCCGTCTGGGCGGGCGCGAGCGGGGGCGCTTCTTGATCGAGTGACGCGATCTCGGGCGGATCAGGCGGCAGTGCAGCGGTTGCTTCATTTGGTTCGGTAGCCATGCGCGATGTATCCTTTCTCAGTTCAAAATGGGCAGCCAGAAGCCGAAGGTGCTGCCCTGCCCTTCCTTGCTGATGAACCAGACTTGCCCACCGTGCCGCTCGATCACTCCCTTGACCAAACTCAGGCCGACGCCGCTGCCGCTGATATGCTGCGTGGCAGCTTGCACGGCACGGAAGTAGGGCTGAAAGATCGAGGCTTGCTGATCAGCAGGAATGCCATAGCCGTTATCCTTCACGCTAAAAGTGAAGCGCTCGTCCTCGTCATAGGCAGAGATAGTGATGGTGCTGCCTTCAGGCGAGTACTTGCTGGCGTTGTCTAACAGGTTGTTGATCGCCTCGCGCAGGCGATCGAAGTCGCCCTTGAGCGGCCGCAAGTTGGGCTGCACGTTTTGCACAAGCGTCTGGCGGCGCGCGCGCAGCGAAGGCATCATATCTTCCAACGAGGCACTGATCAGAGCGTGAGGATCGAAGGCCTCGCGCTTGAGCGGCTCAGCGGCTTCGGCGCGTTGGATATCCAGCAAATTGACCACGAGCGCTTCCATGCGCGCCAAAACTTTGTGCATGTTCTCCAAGAAGAGCGGATCGGGCATAGTACCTTCGCGCACATCGGCGCGGATCACGTCCAGATAGTTGCGCAGCACACCGATAGGATTCTTCAGGTCGTGCGAGGCCATCTGGATCATGTGCGTCTTCAGGCGCGTCAAGTCCTTCAAGGAGCTGACATCGTTGAGCGCGATCACATAGCCGCTCTCAGCGGCGCGTTTGGCATTGATGGGCGCTACATTCACCACGAAATCGCGTTTGGTGCGCTCATCGCGCATCTCGAAGCGCTGTTGTGTGCCTTTCTGCAAGGCGGCGTTTAACTGCTGCGCCAAGTGCGCCCAAAACGGATTGCCCAAACGCTCGGCAAGCACTTCCAAGTTGAAGCCAAGCACTGCCTGCGCCTCGGCGCCCATCAGCGCCAACGCCGCAGGATTTGCCAAGCGCACGCAGAAAAGCGTATCCAACATCAGCAGGCTCTCAGAGACGCTATCCAGAATCGCCTGCAATTGGCGCTGCTGCCCCTGCACGCGGTCAAAGAGCTGCGCGTTACGCAAGGAAGCTGCCGCCTGATTGGCAGCCGCTTCCACCAAGCGCAGATGCGCCTGCGTAAAGTGGTTCGGCTGCGGATGCTCCAGCGTCATCACGCCACGCAGCTCGCCTTCCACAAAAAAAGGCACGCAGAGCGCCGAACGCACGCGCTCCAGCTCTCGCTCAGCATCTAGGACGACCCAACGCGGATCGGTCAAGGTATCCTCGATCAGCGCTGATTGCCGATTGACCATCACCCAGCCTGCCAAGCCCCGCTCTAGCACCCGTCGTGAGACGATCTCGCGCGTCTCAGCGTCATAGTGCTGCGCCGAGATGAAACGCTGCAGCGTCTCGCCATTTTCATCCAGCAGGAAGAAAGTGCCACGTGCCGCGCCAACGGTCTGTGTGGTCAAGGTGATGGTTTGGCGCAACACCTCGTCCAGATCGAGCGTCGCCAGCAGC
>RFIM01000277.1 GCA_003695215.1 Chloroflexota bacterium | reverse complement strand
TCCATCAAAGCTGCGCCATCGCGCGCTTCTAGAACCTGAAAGCCTTGATGTTCCATAGCAGCGCGGTAGAGCAGCTGCAAGTCCTTATCGTCTTCAGCGACTAGAATTGTGATTGACATTCACGCTTTCTCAATCTAGAGCTTGCTGTGTGCCTA
Organism: Chloroflexota bacterium; assembly: GCA_003695215.1. Lineage (GTDB taxonomy): Bacteria > Chloroflexota > Anaerolineae > Aggregatilineales > UBA2796 > CP2-2F. The sequence continues at coordinate 9,870 of RFIM01000277.1, read as the reverse complement.
AAGTGTAGCATAAAATGCGGCAGACGAAGCCGCGCACGGGCTAGGAAAGCGTTTGAATTTAACCCTAGCCCGTTAGACAAGCCTGTTGATAGTGCGGTATAGTAAGCCTATGTCTCTTCGCGATAGAGTCTCTGCCCGAACGCCGCGCCTGACGCGCCGCCTGCCCGATGCTACACCTAGAAGCGAGCGCAGGCGCCGCCTAGCGCGCCATCTGCGGCGCGGCGCGCCTGCAGCCGTGCCGCGAGCTGCTCAAGCGCACATTTACCTCAGCACGCGCTGGCTGAGCGCTTTTTTGGTCGCCATTTTGCTGATCGTGTTGTATTTATTTCTGACACACGAGGCTTTTTTGGTGCAGACAATCTACGTTGGCGGCACGCGCTATCTGAGCGGCGGCGAGATTTTCACGCGCACAGGGCTGATCGATCCTGAAAATCCGACGCGCCTGACACACTTGTTCTGGGTTAATCCTGCAGCCATTGAGCGCCGCTTAGAAGCCGATCCCTCCATTGCTGATGTTACAGTCGAGCTGGGCTGGCCGCCGATGATGGTGCAGGTCAGTGTGGTGGAGCGCGAGCCTGTGCTGATCTGGGAGCAGGCGAATTTGCGGGTGTGGGTAGATGCGAGCGGGCGCGTGATGCAATTACGGCAAGATTTGCCGAATCTGCCGCGCGTGGTGGTGGCAAAGCCATCGCGCACGCTCAACATCGGCCAATGCCCATTGCAAGGCACTGAGGAGTTGCTCGGGCCGGGCAGCTGCATCGACCTGAAGACGGTCATCGGCGTGCAGCAGTTCAAGGCGCTCTATCCGAATGTGGACGAATTGGTGTATGATTCAGCTAAAGGCTTAGGCTACCGCGATGGGCGCGGCTGGATGTTTTGGTTTGGCGATGGCACGGACATGCTGACTAAGATCGCTGTGTATAATGAGATCGTACGGCAAGTCTATGAGCGGCGTGGCAGACGCTTTCTGGAGGTGAACGTGAGCGATCCTGATGCGCCATACTACAGTTTAGCGCGCTGAGGCATTGTGGCAAGCTATGAGCGAACTGGTCGTTGGCATTGATGTCGGCACAACGAAGATTTGCACGCTTGTGGGCGAGGTGCGCGCTGATGACATTCACGTGATCGGCTTGGGCGTCGAGCCTTCGCGCGGCATGAAAAAAGGCGTGGTGAACGATGTGAGCGAGCTGACGGCGCGCATCTCAGCTTCGATTCATAAGGCAGAGCGCAGCAGCGGCTATGAGATTGGGCGCGCTTTTGTGAGCGTGGCAGGCGCACATATTAGTTCGCACAACTCGCGCGGCGTGGTCGGCATCAGCGGCGCGCGCGGCGTGCAGATCGCCGATCTAGAGCGGGCGATGGAAGCGGCGCGCGCTATCGCCTTGCCGCACAATCGCGAGGTGCTGCACATCATTCCGCGCAACTACACGCTAGATGGCCAAGATGGCATTCGCAGCCCGCTAGGCATGCACGGCTTTCGCCTTGAAGTCGAGGCGCACATTGTGACGGCCGCCAGCAGCAGCCTGCAGAATTTGCAGAAGTGCGTGGAAGGCGCTGGCGTCTATGTGGATCGCTTCATTTTGAATCCGCTGGCTTCGGGCGAAGTGGTGCTCAGCGATGCCGAGCGCGAGATGGGCGTTTTGGTGATTGACATCGGCGGCGGCACAACCGACTTGGCAGTCTTTATCGAAGGCACAGTCTGGCACACGGCCGTGATCAGCGTGGGCGGCTGGCACGTCACTAACGACATCGCTCAAGGCTTGCACTTGCCTTATGAGATCGCCGAGGCCGTCAAGATCGAATACGGGCACGCTGATCCCAGCGAGGTCGATCCGTCGGATATCTTTGTGGTACAGCCCTTTGGCGAGGAACACATGAGCCGCGTGCTGCGCGCCGATCTGGCGGCCATCATCCAACCGCGCATTGAGGAGCTTTTCCAGCTAGTGCTGCGCGAGATTAAGTACAGCGCCTATGACGGCCTGCTCTCGGCAGGGGCTGTGCTGACGGGCGGCAGCGCGCAGCTGCCAGGCATCAAGAAAATCGCAGCGGATGTGCTGAAAATGCCTGTGCGCATCGCGCGGCCAGAGCGCATCAGCGGCATGGCTGATCAGCTGCGCAATCCATCTTATAGCACTAGCGTCGGCTTGTTGCGGCTAGGCTTGATCATGGAGCGTGAGGATGAGCGCCGCGGGCGTGCAGCGCGCAATAGCGGCTTCCGCGTGCGCGGCGAAGGCGCCAATGGCAGCTCGGGCAAACGGCGCACGCCGAATTGGGGCAAGTTGTTCGGCGGCGTGATGAAACGATTGCTGCCTGAAGATGAAAACTAGCGAGGTAGATGATGCGCCACGTCATCGTCTGGATGTCCTTGTGCGTACTGATGATCCTGATGCTCAGCGCGGCACCACTTCCGACGGCTTTGGCGCAAGATGGCGCCACTGCCACGCCGACGCCCTTGATGCCTGAAGCAATCCTAAAGCGCGCTGAAGAAGCCTTACAGCGCGCAGACGAGATCGCACAAGCATCTGATCGAGCGCTGGAGACGGTCTCGCGGATGCTGAGCTTCCTCGAAACTGTAGGTGCCATCTTCGGCTTTATACTGGCGCTTGCCACAACAGTTGGCGTCGGCTTTTTCTTCTATATCCAAAGACGCGCCAATAAGGCCTTGAATGAAGCCGAACAGCTGCGCAATCAAGCCGAAACCACCTTGAGCGACATTCGCTCGCAAGGCGAGTTAGCGGCGCGCGCTGCGATGTTGCTGCAGGTCGGTGCACAGCAGATCAGGGCTCATAACAACAATGCCGCTTTCCAAGCTTTGAGCGAGGCGCACAAAATTGATCCGAATAACCCTGCTGTCAATTACTATTTAGGCGAGCTTTACAGCGAGCGCCGCGATCTTGATCGCGCTGTCGAGTTGCTGCAAGCCAGCGCCAAGGACTTTCCACCTGCAGAAGCGGCGCTCGGCTTTGCGCTGAGCCTGAAGGCGCGCGATGAGCAAGATAGCAACAAACGCAATCGGCTCTACGCACAAGCCGAACAGCACTTCTTGAGCGCTTTGGAGCGCGATCCAGAGGCGCGCGATATCAACGGCGCGTCATTTTATGGAGTGCTAGGCGGCATGTATCGGCGGCAGGGCCGCCTTGACGACGCTATCCGCGCCTATAGCCAAGCTGCCAAAGTGACGCCGCACAGCTCTTATCCGCTCAACAACCTGGCCATGCTCTACCTGATGCAAGAAAAGCACAACGAGGCGCAAGAAACCTTCAAAAGGTCAAAGACGATTGCCTCGCGTGCAGTTGATGGCGATCCCTTCGACTATTGGGCGCGCTTCGACCTGATCACAGCGCACGTCGCGCTGGGCGAATACTCTGATGCGCAAAAACAGCTCGATTTCTTGCTGGATAGCCCGCCTCAGAGCAACGTGCTGAAGTCGTTCATGAGCGGCTTGGAGTTCATCCAGCAGGCAGTGCGCGATGAAGCAAAGCGAGCACAGATCGGGCAGATCATCGCGTGCGTCCAGGCACTAATCGCGAAGCAAGAGCAAGCTGAACAGGCGAGCGCCTAAGACCACTCGTAGAGCAGGGCGGCAATGGCAGCCAGGCTGGCTGTCTCAGCGCGCATGACGCGCTCGCCAAGCGTGACGATCTTGCAGCCTGCGGCGCGCGCTGCGCGGGCCTCTTCAGGCGTGAAGCCGCCTTCTGGGCCGATGAAGAGCGCCACGCGCGGCGGCTGATCGCCATTGGCAGCGCGATAGTCGCGCACAGCATCGCGCAGGCTGTAGCCACGTGCTTCTTCCCAGGCAAAGATAGCTAGATCGAAGGCGTTCAAGCGCGCTAGGGCTTGCGGCAAGGTGTGAACGGGATCGATAGGCGGTAAAATACCGCGCCCTGCCAACTCAGCCGCTTCGATCGCCACGCGTTGCCAGCGCGTACGCTTGATCTCGCTCGCGCCGTCGACGATAACGCGCGCCGTGTGCATTGGTACAAAGTGGCTGACGCCCAGCTCAGTGCCTTTTTCCAACGCCCATTCAAAGCGATCTTTCTTAAGCAGGCTGTGAAAAAGCGTCAGATGCAAGCGTGGCTCGCCGCGGCACAGGCGCGGATCGCTGAGCTGGACGGTTACCTCATCGCGGCGCAAATCGGCGATCTCAGCATCGTATTCCATGCCTTCGCCATCGAAGATCGTGAACTTATCGCCCAGGCGCATCCGCAGCACGTTGCGCACTTGATGCGCCAAAGGCTCGGGCAAGCTGATGTAGGCGCTATGGAGTTGTTGTGGTGGCAGATAGAAGCGATGCATAGCTACTCCTCAAACAGTGGGCGTGTCTGGGCGCACGCGTTGCTTTGCTCAGGCGGGTAGGGCAGGCTTTGCAGCATCTCAAGGAAGGCTTCAGGCGTCTCGGGCAAGTTTTGCGCGTATGTGGCCAAGAGCGCGCGATTGCCTTCACTGTTTGGCACGGCGAAGAGCGGCACACCGAGTTGCTGAGCGAAGCGGGCTGTGTGCAGCGCACCGCTCTCAGCAGGCGCTTCCATCACAATCACAGCGCGGCATAAGGCCGCGATCAAACGGTTGCGCAGCACTAGCCAATCGGGGCGCACCAGCTGATCGGGCGCGTATTCTGAGAGCAGAAAGCCGTTGCGCTGCAAGCGCGCCGCTAGCGCAGCATGCTCGGCAGGGTATAAGCGCAGAAGGCCGCAGCCAAGCACAGCGCCGCTGTAGCCTTGCCTGCTGATGGCCGCGCGATGCGCAATGATATCAACGCCGCGCGCCAAGCCGCTGAGGATCGCCCAACCGCGCTCAGCCAGCGCAGCTGACCACTGCGCAGTGCGCGCTTTCGTCTCGGCGCTGGCTTGGCGTGTGCCGACAATGGCAATGGTGCGCAGCGGCTCGGGCAGGGCTGTGCCGCGCCAAAAGACGATCAGCGGGCGGCTCTCCAGGCGCGCAAAGGCCGTGGGATAGTCGGCTTCGTACCACAGGGCGTAATGAATGCCTTCAGCGCGCCAACGGGCTAGATCGTCGGTTAGCCGCGCCAAATCCAGCTGTGCCAGGTTGGACTTGACTTGGGCGCTGATGCCGCGCAGGCGCTCGAGCTGCTCAGGCTTCGCCTTGAGGACATCCTGAGGCGTGCCGAAGGCGTTCAACAAGCGCTTGATCGTCTGCCAACCGATGCCTTCGGTCAAAGCCAGCGCAGCCGCGGCGATCCGTTCCCCAACCACGCCGCCTAACTCTCGAAGGTAGCTCGGCGTGCGCCAAAGCCAATTGAACGGCGTGGCTGCAGATCGGCGCCTGTAGCCAGCTGGCTGGAAAGACTGCTGACCGATTGGCGCAGCACCTCTAGCGAGACTGAGGTCTGCCGATTGTGCGCCGCCAACATGCGCGCATAGAGCGCGACCTCGCGCACGAAGGCGCCCGTCTGACCCACCAACTGCGGCAAAATGGCGCGATGCTCCTCCTGCCATTGATGCCCCATGTAGCGGATCAGCATTTGCTCAGCTTGCGCGATATCTTGAATGAGCGGCACATGAATGATACGATCGACACGGCCAGGCCGCTTGGCGATGCGCTCATCGATGACTTCAGGGTAGTTCGTCGTCGCTAAGAGCATGGCGCCGCGTGGGTTGTTGGGCGATTCCAAGCCGTCTAGCACATTCAGGATTTGCGCCTTGTCATCTTTGCGCAGGTAGACATCGATCTCCTCGACGATCAGCAAGACGGGATGCTGCGCTTCTGCCACGACGTTCAAAGCGTGATGCACCTTGCGGAACGACGCGCCGTCATCATCGGCGCCCGAGACGTAAACGACCACGCGCCGCTGTGCCAGCGCCAACTTGGCCACAGCAGCGCAGAGCGTCGTCTTGCCTGTGCCAGGCGGGCCGACCAGCAGCAGCTTACGGAATGGCGCTAGGCCAAGCTGCTTGTAGATATTCACGCCTTCGCTGAAGAAGGCCTCCATATCGGCGCGCAGATCGTTTTTTAGGTTCTCGGGCAGGATCACATCCTTCCAGTCCACAGTCGGCTTGAAAGATTCATGCGCGCCGCCAATGATGTAGACGTTCTGGCTGCGCTCCAGATGGCGCGCCGCGTTCGAGCAAGCCTGCTCAAAGGCAGCCCAGGCCTCAAGCCGATCCGTCGGCAACACGACAATCGCCACAATGCCTTTGTCATCATCTTCGTAGTAGGAAGAGACGTAGATCGCCTCGAAAGTCTGGCCTTCTTGCTCAAAGCGGAAACAGAACGCGCCGACTGATTCATCTAGGACAGGTCGGCGGTTTGGCAGGCGGTAATCGCTGATGGGCACTACATATGGGCATTCAACGCGCTGGTAGCCCAGATAGCGCGTCTTGGCGCGCAAGCGTCGCCCTTCGCCCAGGCGCCGCAAGGCGCGATGATTGCTGCAGTTCTCAGTCGCCCATAGCGCCATACAAGGCGCATCGCCAAAGCGCTGCTGCCAGTATTCCACTGCCCAGCGTACCAGGACTTCATAGCGCAGCTTCTTTGGCGTGCTGATGATCGGATCGTCATCGCGCTTGTTGCCCAGAAAACGCCGCAGATCGCTCAGTTCATTCTTTGCCATGCCCTACTAAGCCCATTCCCGACGCCTCGTTTTAAGGTCACGGCGTCTACCTGAATTGAGTGTATAGTGTAATTCTAGCTGAAATTGTCTCGTTTCAGTAGTGCCTTTATGGGAATGTGCCTTGCCGCCTCAAGCGGAATCAGCTATAGTCATCAGCGTACGAACGCGCTTGCTTCGGCAAAGCAGATCGACTCGCTTGAGACTGTGCACTTATGGACACTTGGCAAACGCCTTATGACGATCAGCCGTACGTGCGCTCGCCGCAGCACACAGCCTTGCTGGCATGGCTGATTCGCTTGCCGCTGCTCGGCGCCACAGCCATCATCATGCTCTTCCTCTTGGCTGCGCTTTACTTGGCGCTGCATCAATTGCAATTCAATCAGCTGATCTATCCAGGTGTCTCCGCTTTTGGCGTCGATCTTTCAGGCATGACGCACCAGCAGGCTATGGCAGCGCTTGCGGCGCGCTTCACCTACGGCGAGAGCGCCATCTTCACCTTCCGCGATGGCGAGCGCTTCTGGCAGAAGAGCGCAGCCGAGCTTGGCGTCAAGTACGATCCGCTCCAGACCGTCGAGGCCGCTTTTCGCATCGGGCGCGGCGGCAATCTCCTGGAAAATCTGCGCCAACAGGCGGACGCTTGGCTGAACGGCGCCGCTGTGCAACCGATCGTCGTCTTTGACCAATCGCAGGCGGCTGCGCAGCTCAACCAGATCGCCGCTGAGATCGATCGCCCAGTGCAGGATGCAGCCCTTATGCTCAATGGCACGCAAGTCATCGCCACAGCCAGCCAGGTCGGCAGGCAAGTGGACGTCGAAGCGACGCTCGGCTTGCTGCGCCAAGTCATCCTGACCTTGACCAGCGGCGCTGAAATTCCGATTGTCGTCCGCGAGACTCAGCCCGCCGTTCAGGATGTGGCTGAAGCGGCTGCCAAAGTGCGCGTCGCGCTCTCCAGCCCGATCCAGCTCTATTTGCCCGTGACGCGCGAAGGCGACCCTGGCCCTTGGCAGGCAAGTGTTGAGTTCATCAGCGGCCTGCTGCGCATTCAACGTGTCGAGAATGCTGATGGCACGGCACGCTATACCGTCAGCGCTAACGCCGAACCACTGCGCGCTTTCCTGACCGAACTGGCGCCGCAGTTGCGCATCGAGCCGCGCAACGCGCGCTTCGTCTTCAATGAAGTGCGCCGTGAGCTTCTGCCGATTGAAGATAGCGTTGACGGGCGCGAGTTGGACATCGAAGCCAGCTTGCGAGCCTTCGAAGCGGCCATCTTCCGAACTGAGGATCGGCGCGTGCCACTGAGCCTGATCACTATCAAGCCTGCGGCGCACAGCCAAACCACCGCCGCCGAGCTCGGCATCACTGAGAAGATCGTCGAGGCGACCACGTTCTTCTACGGCTCAAGCCCAGAGCGGCGCACTAACATTCAAGTGGCGGCACAACGCTTCCACGGCCTGGTGATCGCGCCTGGCGAAGTTTTCTCCTTCAACAAATACGTCGGCGATATCTCGCCCGAGACGGGCTACGAGACAGGCCTGGTCATCTACGGCGACCGCACCATTGAAGGCGTCGGCGGCGGCGTCTGCCAAGTCAGCACGACCATCTTCCAAGCAGCGTTCTTCGGCGGCTATCCGATTGTCGAGCGCTATCCGCATGGCTATCGCGTCGGCTACTACGAGAGCGGCACTGCCGTTGCCAATGGGCGACGCTACTCAGCTGGAGTCGGCATGGATGCGACTGTCTACGCGCCGATCATCGACCTGAAATTCCGCAACGATACGCCCTATTACATCCTGATCGCAGTCAATTTTGTGCCGTCTAAGCAATCGCTGAGCATCACCTTCTACAGCACCAGCAGCGGGCGCATCGTCGAGAAGAGCGGGCCGCGCCTGAGCAACGTCGTGCCGCACGGCAAACCAAAATACACTGAGAGTCCAAGCGTGCGCCCTGGCGAGACGCGCCAAGTGGATTACGCTGTAGACGGCGTTGATGCACGCGTGTGGCGCACTATCCGCACGCTGGATGGGCAGATTCTGGTCGATAATGAGGAATTTTTCAGCCGTTACGTGCCTTGGTCGGCGCAATTTTTGGTGGCGCCGGGCTACGCGCCCAAACAGCGTTAGGCGATGCCGAGCCCGCCGATCGTCTTTGGCTTTCTGCTAGCAACGCTCTATGGCGCGCTGTTCCATCTAATTTTCGGCGGCAGCGCGCGGCAATTGGCGCTCTATCTGCTCGCCAGCTGGCTCGGCTTCGCCATTGGGCAAGCCTTCGGCGCCATTTTTGAGGTCAATGCGCTAGCCATTGGCGTTTTGAATACGTTCACAGCGACCTTCGGCGCGTGGTCGGCCTTGTTCATCACGCGTTTTCTATCAGGGCGAGAGACAAAGAGGCAAGAATGACGGATAGCCAGGCAGTCCCAGAAGGAGCGGCTGAAGCGGCGCGGCGCGGCGGGATATCGCGTTGGCTGCTGATCGGCATAGGCGGCTTCATCGGCGCGATCGTGCTGCTGTTCGCCATCGCCATCATCGGCGGTGTGGCCGATTCGGAAGGCGTGGCGAATTTCTTCCGCATTCTGCGCGACCTATTCATTGTAATCCTAGCGCTGCAAAGCATCTTAATCGCGATCGCGCTGGTGATCCTGATCGCACAGATCAGCCTGCTGATCAACATTCTCAGCAGCGAGGTCAAGCCGATCATCGAGGAAGCGCAGGAGACGGTCAGCACGGCGCGCGATACGACCGAGTTCATCAGCCGCAACGTGGCCACGCCTGTCATCCGCATGACGTCGACTGCAGTGGGCGTTGGCGTCTTCCTGCGCGAGTTGCTGGCTATTCGGCGCAATGTGAGTGGCAAGGCGCGTAAGTGAGCATGGCTGGGCGCGGCGAAGGGCGGTCTTTCTGGCTTGGCGCGCTCATCGGCGGCTTGATCGGTGCGCTCTGGGCCTTGTGGCACGCGCCGCGCAGTGGCGCACAAACGCGGCGCGCCATGCGGCAGGCGCTTGAAGCGCGCCTTGGCGCCATGCGGCGCCACGTTGCAGGCCTGAGCCTTGAAGAAGCCTTAGCTGAAGGCAAGGAAACGGCCCGTCAGCTGAACAAGCAGCGCTAAGCTGATTCTTGGCGCAAGGCTAATTGCCGCACCAAAACGCTGCGCACAAAGAAGATGAACAGCACGCTCAGCGCGCTGAGGGCGTTCGGCGCAAAGACGATCAGCGCGATCTCGCCCAACAGCAGCGCCATGACGACCGCGAGCCCTGAGCCGATCAAGGCCGCGTTGCTCGGCAAGATATCCGCAAGGCGGACGAT
>RFIM01000276.1 GCA_003695215.1 Chloroflexota bacterium | reverse complement strand
GCATTATAACGATCCGATCATCCTGATAGGCGCGCAAGAGCGCTACGAAGCGCGTTGCCGCTATCATCACATCGTATTGCGCTGATGCCTGGCTTCAACGAGCGCGTCTATGCAATAGTGCGGCGCATTCCGCGCGGCAAAGTCCTGACTTACGGGCGCGTCGCGGCGCTTTTAGGCGTGCCGCGTGGCGCGCGCGCCGTCGGTTGGGCGCTGCATGGCGCGCCGAGCGACGTGCCGTGGCAGCGCGTGGTGAACGCCAAAGGGCGCATCAGCACGCGCTGCCAAGAACATCCGCCGCAATTGCAGCGCGCTTTGCTGATGGCGGAAGGGTTGCGCTTCAAAGCAGCAGATGAATTCGCGCTAGCTGATTTTCCTGCTGTGTTGTGGTTGCTAACGCCTGAGGAGCTGGCTGAGCTGCGCTGAGGCAAAAAATCCCTCTCCGTGCGGAGAGGGAGTGTGTGCCAGAGTGGGCGCAGGGCTTCATTAGAAGTCCATGTTGCCGCCACCACTAGGCGCGGGCTTCTCATCTTCCTTGACGTCAGTGACGAGCGCCTCAGTGGTCAGGATCATGCTGGCGATGCTGGCCGCGTTCTCCAGGGCGCCACGCGTGACCTTGGCAGGGTCGATGATGCCGGCTTCGATCATGTTGACGAACTCGCCCTTGAGTACGTCGTAGCCGATGCGCGGATCGCCCTTCTCAGCTTGCTTGGCGCGCACAGACTGGACGATCACAGCGCCATCTTGGCCGGCGTTCGCGGCGATACGGCGCATGGGCGCTTCCAGAGCACGGCGCATGATCTGCACGCCTGTGTTCTCGTCGTCCAGCTCCATCTTCAAGCCATCGAGGCAAGCGATAGCGTTGATGAGCGCCACGCCGCCGCCCGGCACGATGCCTTCCTCAACAGCCGCACGAGTCGCGCTCAGCGCGTCCTCAACACGATGCTTCTTCTCCTTCAGCTCGGTCTCGGTTGCGGCGCCGACGCGGATGACCGCTACGCCGCCTGCCAACTTCGCCAGGCGCTCCTGCAGCTTCTCGCGGTCATAGTCGCTGGTGGTACGCTCGATCTCGACCTTGATCTCGGCGATGCGACCCTTGATCGCGGATTCCTCACCTGCGCCGTCAATGATGGTCGTCTCATCTTTGGTCGAGACAACCTTGCGCGCACGACCTAGATCATTGATAGTGACGTTCTCCAACTTGCGGCCCGTCTCTTCGCTGATGACCGTGCCGCCCGTCAGGATAGCGATATCCTGCAGCATCGCCTTGCGCCGATCGCCAAAGCCAGGCGCCTTGACCGCCAACAGGTTCATTGTGCCACGCAGCTTGTTCAGCACCAAGGTCGCCAAGGCCTCACCGTCGACATCCTCAGCGATGATCAGCAGCGAGCGACGCCCGACCTGCACCAGCTTCTCGAGGATCGGCACGATATCCTGCGCGGCGCTGATCTTCTTCTCGTAGATCAGGATGTACGGCTCCTCCAAGACGGCTTCCATCGTCTCGGTGCTGGTGACGAAGTACGGGCTGATGTAGCCGCGATCGAACTGCATGCCTTCCACATACTCGGTCTCGAATTCCAGGCCCTTGCTCTCTTCGACCGTGATCACGCCATCCTTGCCGACGCGATCCATCACATCAGCGATCAGCTCGCCAATGGACTTATCTTGGGCTGAAATTGCAGCGACCGAGGCGATCTCTTCCTTCGTGTCGATTTCAACGGCCATGTCGCGGATGGCCTGGGCGATGCGCTCGGTAGCTGCTTCGATGCCGCGCTTGAGCAACATCGGGTTGGCGCCTGCGGCCACGTTCTTCAAGCCTTCATTGACAATCGTCTGGGCGAGCACAGTCGCGGTCGTGGTGCCGTCACCTGCGATGTCATTGGTCTTGGTCGCGGCCTCTTTGAGCAGCTGGGCGCCCATGTTCTCGAAGGGGTCTTCCAGCTCAATCTCCTTGGCGACGGTCACGCCATCATGGGTCACAGTCGGCGCGCCGAACTTCTTATCGAGCGCCACGTTACGCCCCTTCGGGCCAAGCGTCGTGGCAACAGCTTCAGCCAGCTTGTCAATACCGCGCTTCAGGCTGCGGCGTGCTTCTTCACCAAAGACGAGTTGCTTGGGCATAGGTCAACTTCCTTTCTGCCGTGCGTGCGAGATTAGTCAGTGATAACAGCGAGAATATCGCTCTCTTTGAGGATCAGCAGCTTCTTGCCGTCCACTTTGACTTCGGTGCCCGCGTACTTGGCGTAAAGCACCTTGTCATCCACCTTGACTTCCATCGGGATGAGTTCGCCGTCTTCGTCGCGGCGGCCCTGGCCGACAGCTAAAATCTTGCCCTGCTGCGGCTTCTCCTTCGCTGTCTCAGGCAAGAGAATGCCGCCAGCGGTCACTTCCTCGCCTTCAATCGGCTCCACCACAACGCGATCTGCGAGCGGACGCAACTTGAGCGTCATATGCCTTTCCTCCAAAGTGTGTGTGTCTCTGAGGTCCTTTTAGCACTCACCCAGCTAGAGTGCTAAACACTACGCATAATATATTCAGCTCAGGGAAGGCT
>RFIM01000275.1 GCA_003695215.1 Chloroflexota bacterium | reverse complement strand
TGAGGATATCAGGTTGATTGCCCAACACGTGCTTCAAAAAACGAGCTATTTTTTCCTCGCCATCTGGCAGGCGGAATAAGTGAGCGATAGGCGGCTCAGCCAGACCGTTAGGATCGATAAAACGAGAGCCTAGCGTATAAGCCACAGCGCCTGCATCGCCAAAAACAACCGTAATGCGACTAGGATCAGGCAGCTGAGAACGCCAGTATAAAGCAGCGTTAATATAGTGGTGATGCTTAATTTGATTACTGATACTTGAAATGTTATTTTGCATATTTGAACTTATAAATAGACTTACAAGTAAGATTAGCATTGTTATTGCTGAAGGCATGACTAATGAGTGGGCGACTTTGATTAAACGCAAAACCTGATGGGGGCTCAAAACAAGTTGTAGTAGTAGAAAAAGTAACCAAACCGCGCCAAGCGCGAGTACCATATATATTGTCCAGATAGGCATGACTAGGAAGCGAAAGAATGATGGAGTTAGAGGCGTTGATTGGGTATAAAAAACGAAAACACCAACTGCACCCAGAACCAGCATCAGTAGCCAGCCAAGGCGCTTGAGTGGGAATCGCCGCAGCGTGCGTACAGATAGCATTAAGGAAGCCAGCAAAGCTAAGATAAGCCAGCCTTGATATGCCATTATCCATTCACTTAGAAGTTGGCCAATCTCAGAGACGCGCACCTTGCGATAAAAGCCTGTTGGAAATAAGTCGCCGAAGATCGCTAACTTCAGCAGGTAGTAGCCTGCCATGACCAGCGCAAAGATAACCGCTCGGCGCAACACTGCAGCCCGATCCTCAAAACGCCACAGCAGCAAAACGCCGCCTACCGCGCCAATTAACACATACTCCGGACGCACCAAATGCGCCAGAAAGACCATCACGAAAAAGATGGTCAGCCAACGCCGACGCACATTCTCTGCGCGCTGCGCATCCAGCGCGTATGCTACGCTGACCGCCATGCCCGTCACCCACAGCAAGCCAAAGACAGCCTCAAAACCTGAGTAAACAAGCGCTGAAATATTTGGGTCTCTCACAACAAGCGCAGCCAGAACTATCGTGAAGAAGACATCGCCACCTTTTGGCAAGACTCCTGTGGCTCGCAATGCCCGTCCGATCCACACGACAGAGAGCGCAAGCGATAGCATATTGATAATGACAGTGACAAAGAACGTGTTTAAGTCAAGCAGCTCAGCTGGCACGAGCAGCAGCATGTAGAGCAAGCTCGTGAAGCCTTCGCTTGGAATATTGCGCGGGTCATAGGCAAATGGTCGCCCTTCTGCAAAGTTCCTGGCATAGTTGAAGTAAACGTAAACATCGTCTAGAGGAACTGATATATTAACAGGGGAAGCCAACAACCAGAGCAAAATGATCAGAAATATCAGAATGTCATTCAAGTGAGCCAAGCGTTTGATAGAAACACGTTTCATTTCCTGAATACCTCCTCTTTGATGCAGTTAGCGCGTTCAGCATCACTTAAGGCTGAGCGGCGGAAAATGCACTTGCTGATTTTCGGTCTGGATAATCAAGCCCTCTGCGAGACGATAAGCACTAGGATGCGAACAGAAAGCCGACTCTAGCGCCTCATTGCGCATTGGCGAGGTGTGCCTGAGCAACACGTGCAATTTTAGTCCCCAGTGATTGATCGAGCAAGCGTAAGCCAAGCCAGGCAGCTGAGAGCGGCGCCATCTGCGCATAGAAGAGCACAATGCTCAGCGCGCTGGTCAACAGCAACACAAGCCAGGTCCGCTGTTTGCGCAAGGCGCCACTCAACAGCCCAAAGGCGATCAAGGCGAACGGCACAAGGCTGTGATAGTCGTTCAGCCACGCTTGGACGTAGCCTGCACCAAGCTCCGAGCTGCACACTTTGCCATGGAAGCCCGTCGGCAATTCGGTGGGCACTAGCAACAGCATGTAGAGCAAACTGGTGAAGCCTTCGCTCGGCACGTTGCGCGGATTGTAGGCAAATGGACGGCCCTTGAGCGAAATTGCGCGCATAGGTGAAATAAACATAGGCATCACGAAAACCATGATCTGCAGTGGTATGCACAGGGAAAAAGCGGCTATAATGGCAACTATCAGGCTGTCATAAAGCCAATGCAGCTGTTGAGCGCGCACAGGTCATCCCAGAGCTGAAAGTAAGGCGCCCTGATTGTAGCAGCGCACTCACGGCGCGCCAAGAGCGGCTGAGTTGCCACAGCCCTTTTTTAGGCTATGATTAGAGCAGGTAGCGACGCACAAGGAGTCTCGTATGAACCGTAAGCTGGAACAGTTCAACATCACAGATCGGCGGCATGGTGCAGCGTTTGCCGTGCGCATTGTCACACGGGCGCCGCGCAATGAAGTGGTCGGCATTCAGGAAGATGGCTGTGTCAAGATTCGCTTGACGGCTTCGCCTGCGGAAGGGCAAGCCAACATCGCCTTGATCAAGTTTCTCTCGGCGCGGCTGGGCGTGCCCGAAGGCGCCCTGGAGATTGTGGCAGGCCAAGATCGGCGCGACAAGATGGTCTCGGTCGAAGGCATGAGCGTCGAAGAGGTAGAAGCGCGCTTGCAGCCTGATGAAGGCGCGGTCGACGACGACTCTGAATAGCGGCGCACAGACGCACTGCAGTGCAGTGCGTCTGCAGGCAAGCCGTAGCTGCTAGGCCTCAGCGCCTTGTGTATCAGGCTCGTGGCTTCGCAGGCGGTAGCCGACGCCCGGCTCGTTCAAAATGTATTCAGGGTTGGTCGGATCAGTCTCCACTTTTTGACGCAACCGCCAAATAGTAGCACGCAGGATGTGCACATCATCGGCGTACTCAGCGCCCCAGACGTGCGCAAGCAGGTAGTCATGCGTCAAAACGCGATTGGTATTCTCAGCCATAGTGATCAGCAAGCGATACTCAGTCGGCGTCAGATGCACAGGCTTGCGGTTGACCGTGACCTGCCGTGCGGCGTAATCAATGCGTAGCCCTTTGTTCTCATAAACAGTGGCGCGTGGCGCAGCAGACTCAGCAGGGCGATAGCGGCGCAGAACAGCCACAATGCGCGCTTGCAGCTCGCGGGCGCCGAAAGGCTTGGTGATGTAATCATCAGCGCCTAGCATCAGCGCCTTGACCTTATCTTCCTCAGCGTCGTTGGCTGTTAGCACAATGATGGGCACGTCGTTGTTGCGGCGGATGTTCTCTAAGACTTCCAGGCCGCTCATCCGCGGTAAGCGCAAGTCTAGCAGCACCAGATCAGGGCGATTCTCCTGCACCAGCTCTAAGGCTTTCACGCCATCAGGCGCCACTAAGGCATCATAGCCTGACATCTGCAGGCTGCTGCGTAAATAGCGCGAGACGCGCGGCTCGTCCTCAACAACTAGGATAAGTGGATTTTCTCGCATAGCTTGCTCTGCCCAGACTATTCGTTACAGCGTTTATTACACCCATGAGTATACGCCAAAAGTCAAGGAAATGTTATACTTTTCAAAGATTGGAGGTGCGCACATGGGCGATTGGTCGGCCGATGATGAAGACCGCTTCCAGGATGAGATGGACGAGCTGGATGAAGAGCGCGAGCAGAATCGACGCGCCCTGAGCGATGATTTCGCCGCCTTTGATGCCTCGCGCTACGTGCGCGACGTGCGCGGGCGCGCTGCTCAGCAAATCAGCACGCCACAACCTGACGCCGAACCTGAAGAGCGCGATCCAACAGCCGCTTGGGACGATCCGCTGGCGCGCTTGCCTGCCCGCACGCGCCGCACAGCCCGAACCTCGAGTGCGCAACGCCGAAATATCAGGCGCACAAGCACGCAAAGGCGCGCGCGCAGCACTGCTGAACGCGCCGCTGTGCCTGAGCGCGATCCGAGCTTGCTGGGCGCCTTGTTTGGCAGCGGCCTAGCGCCAGGCTTGCGCTTCATTGTGATCGCTTACGGCTGTTTCGGCTTGATGCTGATCGTCGGCTTATGTGGCACCTTCGCCTGGCTGTTTGGCTTGATGCGCTAGATTTTTGAGAGGTGAAAAATGCCTTTTTACCGCAAACTCGGCGAGATTCCACACAAGCGCCACACGCAATTCCGCAAGCCTGACGGCGCGCTCTACCGTGAGGAAGTCATGGGCTTGGAAGGCTTCAGCGGCATTCAGAGCATTCTCTACCACCATTTTTTGCCACCGCGCGTGCTGCACGTCGAGGATTTAGGCGAGCTGACACCTGAATATGCCCCTTTCGGCCCGATTCGGCATCGTGCCTTCAGCACGGCGCAGCTGCCCAAAGGCGGTGATCCCGTGCAAGCGCGCCGCGTCTTGTTGGGCAACCGCGATATCACGCTCGGCGTCTCGCGCCCAACTGAGAGCATGCGCTACTTCTATCGGAACGCGCAGGCCTATGAAGTCTGGTTCGTGCATGAAGGTAGCGGCAGGCTACGCACTCAATTTGGCAGCCTACCTTTCAGCGCAGGCGACTATGTGGTGATTCCCTTCGGCGTGACCTGGCAAATGCAGCTGGCAGGTGAGGCGCGCTTCTTCGTGGTCGAGGCACCTTCGCAGATC
>RFIM01000274.1 GCA_003695215.1 Chloroflexota bacterium | reverse complement strand
CAGCAAGCCGAGCTGCTCGCGCGTCGCCGCTTTAGCGGGCAGCGTTTCGATGATCTGCCCTTTGTACATCACGGCAATCCGATCTGAGAGCGCCATGATCTCGTCCAGCTCAGCTGAGACCAGCAGCACAGCGGCGCCGTTATCGCGTTGCTGTACGATCCGCTGATGGATGAACTCAATCGAGCCGACGTCGATGCCGCGTGTCGGCTGGCTGGCGATCAGCAGGCGCGGCTGACGGCTGAACTCGCGTGCCACGACCATCTTCTGCTGATTGCCGCCGCTTAGGCTGCCGCCGCTGGTCTCAGGCGATGGCGTGCGAATGTCGAACTCGGCGATCAGGCGCTCGGCGTTTTGGCGCACTGCCCGATCATCGCGCTGCAAGCCGCCGCGCTCAGCGCGCTTGCCCATCAAGTGGCGCAACAAACGCGTTCCGAACGTGCCTGCCAAGTGCGCTGCGCCAAAGCCGAGCAGAGCTGTGCCAAAACTGATGGCAAGCGCCAAGATGAACGGCCCAGGCTCGCGGCGTGGATCGAGCTCGGCGAGCCGCAGGCTCGCAGCCAAGCTCGGATAGAGCGCGTCGCGCAGGCTCACCAGCAGGAATGCGACCGTGCCGAAGAGCGCCAAGTACAAGGCGAAGGCGAACGGCAATTGCCGTAGAGTCGGGAAAACTGCCAAAGGCGGCAGGTAATAGCGATTCAAGATCAAGTTGTCAGCGACCGAGAATGGCTTGACCATGCCATAGCGTTGCCGATCCTCAGGGATATGCGCCACACCTGCGTCGGTCACACGGCGCGGATCGCCCATTCGAATGCTCTCGCCGCCGATGCTGATGCTGCCGCCTGCAGCGCGCCGCAGGCCTGTCAGGGTTTCCACGAGTTCAGTCTGACCGTTGCCTTGCACGCCTGCAATGCCCAGAATCTCACCGGCGCGCACCTCAAAGCTGACGCCGTCTACAGCCAAGGCGCCGCGATCGTCGTAAGCGCGCAGATCGTGCACCTGTAGCACGCTCTCGCGCGGCTGTGCCTCTCCTTTTGAGACGCGCAATAGTACTTCACGCCCGACCATCAGCGCCGCAAGGAAGTGTTCCGCCTCCGATTCGTCCGCAGGCAGCTCATGGCGCGCCGCACCGCCGACGACGCGCCCGCCGCGCATCACCACGATGTTATCGGCTACAGCCAGCACTTCCTTCAGCTTGTGCGTGATGAAGATGAT
This sequence comes from Chloroflexota bacterium, assembly GCA_003695215.1. Lineage (GTDB taxonomy): Bacteria > Chloroflexota > Anaerolineae > Aggregatilineales > UBA2796 > CP2-2F. Next base: position 4,347 of record RFIM01000274.1, on the reverse strand, counting down.
CGAGACGCCTTGTAGGGTCAACTCTTTCATGATGCGGAAGAGCTCGCGGCTCTCTTGCGGCGTCAGCACAGCAGTGGGCTCGTCCAAGATCAGGATATCTGCCTTGCGATAGAGCGCTTTGATGATTTCAACACGCTGTTGTAAGCCAACGGGCAGTTTCTCGACTAGCGCCTCTGGATCGACCTCGAGATTGAAGCGTTTTGAGAGTTCGCGCACCCGTTGAGCGGCGCGCATACGGTTCAGCCGACGGCTGACCGTGCTGAACAAGTCGAGCAGAGCATCCAGGAGCGAGTCGAGCAGAGCAAGCCGACCATCAGCGCAGTGGGCCGCGCTGCCACGCCAAGTTTGCCTGCCATGCCGATACAGCGAGACCATGCTCACGCCGCCGACCACAGCAGCGAACAAGAGCGGCAGCCACAGCAGCAAGCGCGTCAGCAACTGGTTCTCAGGGTAAAAGCGGCTCAGCACGGTCACAGCGCGTTCTTGCAGCGGCAAACGTTGAAAGGCTTGGCGCCCGAACTCAGGTGCATCTACCAGATAGGTCGAGATGGTCAGTGCTAGCTGCCAGAGGATCAAGCCGACGCCCAGGCCGAGCAGGATCGCCGCCAAAGGCAGGAGCGCGCGCCAAAAAGCGCCCCAGATAACTCGCAAGCTGCGCACCAGGTGCGAGCCGCTCGCGCTAGCTCGTTGCGCCTGCATGACTTGTGTCAGCGTCGCCACGGCGTGCCCTTCAGCTTGCTGGGCCGTCTGTTCCTCGCCCAGGATCACATTTTCAGCTACGCTCAGCACAGGGATCAGCTGGAAGTGCTGATGCACCATGCCGATGCCGCTATAGATCGCCTCGCGCGGGCTAGCGAAGCGCACTTCGCGCCCGTTCAGACGAATGACGCCTTGATCGGGATGATACAAACCGTAGATGATGTTCATCAGCGTGCTTTTGCCCGCGCCATTCTCGCCCAAGAGCGCCAGAATCTCGCCGCGATGCAATTTCAGGCTGACGTCGTCATTAGCCAGGACGCCCGGGAAGCGCTTGGTGATTCCTTGTACTTCTAAGACCACTTCTTCGGTTGGCATGCCGGTCACTCCGTCTCATAGGCTTTGCCGATATGCGCCGGTGGGCGCGCTCTGCCCATGAAGCCTGCCAGGACGATCAGAGTCAGGACGTAGGGCAACATGGCTACGAATTGGTGCGGAATCTGGATGCCCGCGAACTGCAGTTGGCTCTGCAAGGCTGTGGCATAGCCGAAGAGCAGCGCGCCGAACATCACGCGGGAAGGCCGCCAGGCGCCGAAGATCATCACAGCTAGCGCGATGAAACCGCGCCCGTTGCTCATGCCGCGCTCGAAGGAGACGCCTTCCAGCACCAACACAGCACCTGCCAAGCCTGCCAGCACGCCGCTGATCGCCAAGTTGGTGAATTGCAGGCGATAGACGTTCACGCCGAGCGTATCGGCTGCGCGCGGATTCTCGCCTACAGAGCGCGTGCGCAAGCCCCATGTGGTTCGGAAGAGCAGGAAGCCAAGAATCGGCACGAGCAGGAAAGCTGTGTAGGTCAGGAGGCCTTTATCGAAGATGATCGCGCCCAGATCGGCGAGAAAATTCTGCTCTGTGGCGAAGGGATTGCGGATGACAGGCGGCAAGCGATCGATCACATTCTGCCCGCCTTCGTAGAGATAGCCCGTCATGCCGAGCGCGAAGATGTTGATGACCGTGCCGCTGATGATCTGATCGACCTTGAAGCGGATCGAGAGGATGGCATGTAGCATCGCCAAGGCGATGCCGATCAGCGCCGCCGCAGCGATAGCCAAGCCCAGTCGGATTGGCTGTTCCTGCAAAAATGGCGCCACGCCAGGGCGGCTGAGCGCGACATTGGCGTAAAAAGCGGCATAGGCGCCGAAGAGCATCATGCCTTCAATGGCGATGTTGACGATGCCCGATCGCTCGCTGACGATGCCGCTCATGGCGCCCAGGATGATTGGCACAGCGCCGCGGATAGCGGCGTTGATGGCCGCCACACTGATGAATGTGCCTAGTGTGATCTCTGGTGTCACAAACTCGCCCTTAAAACTAAAGCGTAATATCGAGAATTTTTTCGCCCACGGCGCGCAGCTCATTGAGCGGCAGTTGACTCAACCGCAGCGCGATCTCAAGGTATGGCAAGCTGTTCGGTTGCGCGACGAAAGCGCGAATCTCTTCGGGCAATTCACAAAAACGATCGTACATCTCCTGCAGTGCGAGCCACTCGCCTAACTGCCCGACGTCTTCCAAGAAGTAGCTGGGCGATTTGCGCAGCGCCATGGCGAGCGAAGCGAGCTGCGGGAAGGGCACGGGCAATTGGCCAAATTCATAGGCGCTGAGCGTCTCAGCATCTGTGCCGCTGGCTTTAGCCAGCTCTTCTAGGCTCAGGCGCGCTTCGCGGCGCGCTAAAGTCAGGCGGATGCCGATGACGCGTTGCCGCAAGAGCGTATACTCATGCGGTGGTGTGGTCAGTTCACGCTGCTGTTTGCGCTCCAGCATTTGTGTGCCGAAGAAATGGCTGATCGGCAAGTTCAGGCGGTAGGCGATCAGTTCCAGCTGCGGCAGGCTAGGCGATTGCGCGCCGAGCTCCCACGCCAAGATAGTCGCCTCTGATTCGCCGAGCGCGCTAGCCAGCTCAGCGGCGCTCAAGTTGTTGGCGAGGCGCGCATCGCGCAGCAACACGCCTAGCACACGCGCACGCAAGGCGTGAATCTCAGCGAAGTTACGCTCAGCAGGTGGCGGCGCACTTTCCTCGCGTTTTTTGCGGAAGCGGGCGCTGATCTCTGAAAAATCCATACGAACCTCGCCTTCGGCTGATGGCTTGCCAATATGCGCCGCATTATAGGTCAAAATGCGCTAGGCCGCAACAGGCTCACACTGACCCTTGCCTCATCAGGCGAAGTGAAGGCATGCCCAGGAAGCGCAGAAGGCACTAGATGCTTGCCTCAAAGGCAGGACATCTTGGATTGAAGCGCCAAATCTGCTAGACTTACCGAAGCGCTTAGCGCAAGCCGCGCCTTTCAGCTCATCTCGCCTATTGTAAAGCAGCGCAGCTTCAGCTGCGCTAGAGGACTTGAAGTTGCGATGGAACTAGCCAAGATTCGGAATTTCTGCATTATTGCGCATATCGATCACGGTAAAAGCACGTTGGCCGATCGGCTCTTGCAGCTCACAGGCACGATCAGCGAGCGTGAGATGCAGGAGCAAGTGCTGGATAGCATGGACCTAGAGCGCGAACGCGGCGTGACCATCAAAGCCTCTGCCGTGCGCATGCACTATACCGCCCTTGATGGCGAGACCTATGAGATCAATCTGATCGATACGCCTGGCCACGTAGACTTCGCCTATGAAGTCAGCCGCGCCCTGCAAGCCTGCGAAGGCGCGCTTTTGGTGGTGGATGCCAGCCAGGGCATTGAGGCGCAAACGCTCGCCAATCTCTACCTGGCCTTAGAGAACGATCTTGAGATCATCCCTGTCATCAACAAAATTGATTTGCCCGCAGCGCGCCCAGATGAAGTTGCCAGAGACCTTGAGGACTTGCTGGGCGTCCCTGCTGACCAGATAATCAAGGTTAGCGCCAAGACGGGCTACAACGTGCAGGCTGTGCTCGAGTCTGTGATTCAGCGCGTGCCGTCGCCAAAAGGCGACCGCGCCGCGCCGCTGCAGGCGCTGATCTTCGATAGCCATTATGATAGCTATAAAGGCGTGATCGCCTACGTCAGGATCGTCAATGGCGGCTTGGATAAGCGCACGGCGCTGCGCATGATGTCCACAGGCATTGACTACGAGCCTGTCGAGATCGGCGTCTTTGCGCCAACTATGCGCGAGGTGGATCGCCTGGAAGCGGGCGAGGTCGGCTACATTGCCACAGGCTTGAAGACGGTGCAAGAATGCCGCGTCGGCGACACGATCACTACGAAGATCAACGGCGCTGCAGAGCCATTGCCAGGCTATCGGCGCGTCAAGCCGATGGTTTTCGCGGGCGTGTATCCTGTGGAAGCTGAGGATTATCCTGCGCTGCGCGACGCGCTGGAGAAGCTGCAATTGAACGACGCTTCGCTCGTCTTTGAGCCTGAGAATTCGCAGGCGCTGAACTTCGGCTTTCGCGTCGGCTTTCTGGGCTTGTTCCACATGGATATTGTGCAAGAGCGGTTGGAGCGCGAATACGGGCTGGATATCCTGATGACGGCGCCGAGCGTGGAGTATGAAGTCAAGCTGCGCAATGGCGAGGTGCGCCTTGTGGATAGCCCATCGCAGATGCCTGATGAGAGCGCCATTGAAGAGGTACGCGAGCCGTGGATGAAGATCAGCATCTTCACGCCTGATACT
>RFIM01000273.1 GCA_003695215.1 Chloroflexota bacterium | reverse complement strand
CAGCAAGCGCCAAGCCATTGGCTCGCGCATGGCGCTCAGCTCTCGAACAGTTTCAGAATGTACTCAGGCGAGAGGCCTTGTGCCTCAAGGTGTTGGCGCAGCTTGCGGCGCGCATCAAAGATCAGCTTATAGAGCGCGTTGCGATTAGTGTTCAACTGCCCTGCCACAATGTCGAGCGGCACGCCATCTAGGATCAGCGCTTCAAAAGCGGCACGTTGGCGCGGCGTGAGCGCCTCACTCAGGGCGTGCTCAATGCGCCGCCAGACCTCGCGCTTCTCAGCGCTGCGCTCAGGCCCATCAGCTCCAGCTGAAGCAAGCGCACTGGTATCTGCGCCGCGATTCTCGTCGCCGTCGACGAGCGAGTCGAGCGAGAAGTCTCGGTAGCGCAAGCGGCGCAGCTCGCTGACAACTAAGCGCACGGCGATCTTGGTCGCCCAGGTGGTGAATTGGCTATCGCCACGGAACGAGTCCAGATTGGCCAGGATGCGCAGCAGCGCTTCCTGGGCGAAGTCCTCAGCCATCTGCTGAAGTTCTTCAGGCGTGCGATCAGCCAGATCGCTGCGCTCGCGGCTGAGGTAGTAGAATAAGCCGCGCTGCAGGCGCGCGCGCAAAGCTTCTAGCGCGGCATCGCGGTTCGGCGAGCCCTCAGCCAGATCGCGCAGCCATGCTTCGTTCGTGCGTTCCGTCACTGCTGTGCTGATCTCCAAAGCTAGATGCCTTGCAAACGGAAACTGAAGGTGCTGCCTTGCTCAGGCGCGCTCTCTACTTCAAGCTGGCTCTCCATCAGAGCCAACAAGCCTTTGACCACAGGGATGCCAAGGCCATAGCCTTTGGTATTAGTCACCAGCTCGTGATCGGCGCGGAAGAATAGCTCACCTAGCCGCGCTACATCTTCAGGGCGCATGCCAATGCCGTTATCGCGCACGCTGATGCGCAGTTCGCCTGGGCGCTCGGTCGCTTCAGCTTTCAGAAGCAGCTGGCCTGTGCCTTTAGGCGTGTAGAAGATGGCGTTGCGCAGCAGCAGGACGACGATCTTGGTCAGCTGTTTCGGGTCGGTGTTGAGCGCAGGCAGCTCAGGCGCGATCTCGACCGTGAGCGTGTGTCCATATTCGGCTAATAGGCCTGAGACCGCTGCTTCGATCTCTTCGCGCAGCGCGGCAAAGGTGATCATCTTGCGCTCCAGGCGCAACCGCCTGGCTGAGAGCTTGTTGATATCGCTCAGATCGCTGAGCAGCCAGTCCATGCGGATGATGTTGTTGCGAATGGTCTCCACGAAGTTTTGCTGCATTGGATTGAGCGTGCCGACCATGTTCGGCTTGGCGAGCATGTCCGCGTAGCCACGAATGCTGGTCATTGGCTTGCGCAGCTCATGAACAATGGTCGAGATGAACTTGACATGCTGATCAGCCTGTGCGGCGCGCTGTGCCTCAGCTTGCTCCAGCAGCGCGTTCAAGCGCTCCAGCCCTTGTTGCGCCTCTGAGAGCTGTGTGCGCAGCTCAGCCAGGGCCTGGCGCGCTGCTGCCAATGGATTTTCCAGATGATCGGTCATTGATATTCCTCTCAGAATACAGGTGCCTATACGATTGTAGCCACACTTGCCGCCATAATCCATTTTAAGCCGAGCGATCACAACTTTCTCAAAAATTTCCCAAAAACGCGCCGCCGAGCGCGCTTGCGCTTATAATGCCCTATATAGCCTTATAGCGCGACTATCAAGATGACGGATGACTATGATGCACTCAGCTGAACCGCTCTCGCAGGCTGAAAAAGGGCTAACCTCAAGCGGCTGGCAACTGCGGCTCTCAGAGCGCCGTCTGTTGCTCTTAGTTGGTGATACGCTAGCTTGCCTTTTGGCGACGTTAGTCGCTATGGCGGCTTGGTCATTGACGGCGCCTGAGCCCTTCGATCTGGATTTCGTGGCGCAACGGGCGCATTGGTTCATCATCATGCCGCTGCTATGGATCGGTGTGGCACGCCTGAACGGCTTCAACGATCTGCGCCTTTCGCATCAGCAGATAGCGATGTTCGCACGGCTGCTGTTCATCAGCGTGCAGGTCGTGATGGTCTATGTCTTCTTGTTCTTCCTGATCGTGCCAAGCGGCTTCGATTTGCCGCGCCTGTTCACGCTCTACTACGCCGTCGCCGCTTTCTCGCTGGTTGGCATGTGGCGCGTCAGCCGCCCCTACCTATTCAGTTGGACGCAACAGCCGCGCCGCGCAGTGCTGATCGGCGGCGGCCGCGCCGCCGCTGCGCTGGCACAGACTCTCATGCAGGAGGCGCCGAAGGAATATCAGATCATCGGCTACGTGCCAAGCGCGACAGAGCCCGATCCGCACATGGCGGGCTTCAAGCAGCTGGGCACAGGCGCCGATTTGCCGCAAATAGTACAGCAGCACGGCGTCTCGGAGCTGATTTTGGCGCACGATGGCGCCTTGCCCGCTGATCTTTTCCAAGGCTTGATGGCTTGCTATGAAAAGGGCATTGCTATCACGCCGATGCCGTTGCTCTACGAGCAGATCACAGGGCGCGTGCCGATTGAGCATGTCGGGCAGATCGACTGGCAGCTGGTCTTGCCGTTGGAAGGCGACACGCTCAGCTTTCGGCTGTATTTGCTGCTCAAGCGCTTGATCGATGTGAGCCTAGCCGTGATCGGCTTGGCCTGCTTTGCGGCACTCTTGCCGCCGTTGGCACTGCTGATTCGGCTTGACTCGCGCGGGCCTATTTTCTACCGTCAGGAGCGGCTTGGACGCGGCGGCAAGCCTTTCCAGATCGTCAAGCTGCGCACAATGGTGCAGGATGCCGAGAAGCTGAGCGGGCCGCAATGGGCGCGCAAAGACGATCCGCGCATCACCCGAGTCGGGCGCATTTTGCGCAAGACGCGCTTAGATGAAGTGCCGCAGCTATGGAATGTGCTGCGCGGCGAGATGAGCATCGTCGGCCCGCGCCCTGAGCGCAGCGTCTTCGTGGAGAAATTGACGCAGAGCATTCCATTCTACCGCACGCGCCTGCTAGTGGCGCCAGGCTTGACAGGCTGGGCGCAGATTTGCTACAAATACGGCAACACTGAAGAGGATGCGCTCATCAAGCTGCAGTACGATCTGTACTACATCCGCCATCAGAGCATCGCGCTCGATCTGCTGATTATGTTGCGCACCCTCGGCAAAATGCTAACCCTCAGCGGCACCTGAGCTGAGAGCCTGCTCAAAAAGCGGCGCATAACAGGCGCAATGGCTACGCTGCGCCGCGCGCGTGCTATAATAGGCGCGCAATCTTATCACGAAGCGAGAGTCGGGCATTTATGGCAATTTATCCCGAATTGGCGGGCAAAGTCGCTGTGATCAGCGGTGCGGGCGGCAACTTGGGCATAGCAGTCACGCGCTCGTTCCACGCTGCGGATATCAAGCTGGCGCTGGTGGACTTGCGCGAGGATTCCTTGCGTCAGCGGCTGCGCGAGGCCAATCTCGCTCTGGATCAGATGCTGATCGGCGCGCTTGATTTGACTCAGAAACGCGCTGCTATCGATGAGTTTATCGGGCGCGTGGTGGCACATTATGGCAAGGTGGATATCCTCGTGAACGTGGCGGGCGGCTTCAAAGCTGGCGGGCCTGTCCACGAGATGGATGAGGAGGTTTGGGATTTCATGATGAACATCAACGCCAAGACGGCCTTTCTGCTCAGCGCTGCAGTGGTGCGCAGCATGGTGGCACATAAAACGCGTGGGCGCATTGTGAACATCGCGGCACGGGCAGCGCTCAGCGGGCTGCCGACCATCTCAGGCTACAGCGCTAGCAAGTCGGCTGTGCTGCGCCTGACCGAGAGCATGGCAGCTGAGCTGGCTGAATATGGCATCACGGTCAACGCCGTCATGCCCAGCGTGATTGATACGCCGCAAAACCGCAGGAGCGATCCCAACGCCGATCACAGCCGCTGGGTGACGCCTGAGTCGCTGGCTGAGGTCATTCTCTTTCTCGTCTCGGATAGCGCACGCGATATCAGCGGCGCCGCCATCCCTGTCTATGGTAGAGCTTAGGCGACTCGGCTTGCTTGTGTGCGCCTCACTAGCGCTGAGCGCTTGTGCTAGCGCACCGCTGCCTACAACTACGCCTGTCCGACCGCCAACCGTGATCGTGACCTTGCCGCTGCGCACGCCCACACCTGATCGCGGCATTGCCGATCACGATTTGGGCAGGGCCGATGCCTTTTTGCACATTGTGCACTACGGCGACCTACAATCCGAGCCATGCTTGATCGTGGCGCGCGCTTTGCTGCGGCTATACACGCAGTATCCTGAGCAAATTCGCCTGACATGGCGGCACTTTCCGCAGCCGCAACACGACAAAGCCTTTCTAGCGGCACAAGCGCTTGAGGCAGCCGCGGCGCAAGGCGCCTTCTGGCAGCTGCACGATTTGCTCTTCGCCGAGCAAGCGGCATGGCGCGCCCTGACACCTGAGGAATTCCGCGCAGCGCTGGACGACTATGCGCAGCGCATTGGCATCTCTGATTTGGCAGCCTTCAAGGCGGCGCTGGATGCGCAAACCTACGCGCCGCTGATCCGGCGTGCCGTGCAAGAAGCACAAAGCCGCGCTTTGCGCGGCGCACCTGCTCTGTTCCTGCAAGGGCGGCCATACAGCGGCGCGCTGAGCGAACGTGCTATTGGCGATGCCGTGCGCTTGCTCTTGCTGGGCCAGCGGCACTTTGCCAAACAGCCCGCGCTGCAGATCAACCTCGATGCGCGGTACATCGCCACGCTTTATACCGAGAAAGGCGAGGTCGAGATTGAGTTGCTACCGCGTGCAGCGCCAGTGGCCGTCAACAATTTCGTCTTCCTAGCGCGGCAGGGCTGGTACGATGATATCACTTTCCATTTAGTGACCGATGACATTGTGCAGACAGGCGATCCAAGCGGCAGCGGCGGCGGCACAGCTGGCTATTTCATCGTCGATGAGCATGATAACGGCCTGCTTTTTGACCGCGAAGGCATGGTAGCAATGGCGAATCAGCGCGGCGTGCCGAACAGCGCTAGCGCGCAGTTCTTCATCACCTTGGCGCCCTTACCGCAAGAAGGCTTCAATAAGCAGTACACCATCTTTGGCGTTGTGCGGCGCGGCATGGACGTGCTGCGCCGCTTGACCAAACGCGATCCCTCTGATCCGCTGCGCTTCCCGAATCCGCCGCCTGGCGATAAACTCCTGCGCGTCGTGATCACCGAGATCGCGCCATCAAAGTAGGCCTTGTTGAGCTTGCTGTGCCTGATCCCAAGCCTGGTTCTGCTCGGATTCCTGCTTTGCGCCTACCTGATGGCGCGTGCCCTGCTACGCCCCACGCCGCCAAGCCCGCCTGATTCGCCTGAGCGCTACGGCTTGGCGTTTGAGTCCGTTCAATTCCTCAGCCGCGATGGCTTGCGCCTAGACGGATGGTGGATTCCTGCGGCGCGAACGACCGCGCGCACAGTGATCATCTGCCATGGGCGCGAGGGCAGCCGCGAGCGCGAGCTGCCGCACGCTCAGACCTTGCACAAGGCAGGCTTCAACGTGCTGATGTTCGATTTCCGCGCTCATGGGCGCTCAGAAGGGCAGTACGTGACCTTCGGCATGTATGAGAAGGACGATCTGCTGGGCGCGCTCGATTTTTTAGCGGCGCGAGGCATTCAGCGCGCAGGCGTGCTAGGCTTCAGTTTAGGTGCTACCACGGCTATCATCACAGCGGCGATCACCGATCGCATTGCGGCGCTTGTGGCCGAAGGCGCCGTGGCGCGCCTGAAACAGACCCTGGCGCGGCGCTTGTGGCGCTATGGCGTGCCGCTGCCGCTCGGCTGGCTGCTAGCGGCTTGGGCTCTGGTCTTCGCAGCGACGATCACGCGCGGCAGGATCGATCAAGTGGACGCCGTGCGCTGGATTCCGCACATCCAAGCGCCAATCTTGCTCATTCACGGCGCTGCCGACGATCTGATCAGCGCCGCTGAAGTGGCAGAGCTCTCTGTGCGCAGCGGCTCACGGGCGGTAGTCTGGCAAGTAGCAGGCGCAGCGCATCATCAGGCTTCGCAAGTGGCAGGCGCGGCTTTCGCGCAGCACGTATGCGCCTGGTTTGAGCAATATTTGCCTGAAACGCCCTGAAATTGTTAGCATAGCTTGATAGAATAGCTATCGAAGCGAATGGCTATTGAAGAGCTGCGCTAGCCTACTTGAAGTCTGGAGCCGACCATTGTATAATCGCCCAAAAGTGGAAGAGCAAGCCTACGCGCGTGCGCTGCAAATTTGGCGCGAGCATTCTGAAGCAAGGCTTGCTATAATGAGGCTACGCAAACTTGGCAAGCAAAGAACGCAGTGAGGCAAGGTACAATCTTATGGCGCGACCCAGACAGCTAAAAGGCACTCTTCAAGACCTGCACACAACGCAGTTACTCCATCTGATTAACCTTGCCAAGAAGACGGGAACGCTGCACATTTATGAAGGCGTGCCCACAGGGCGCGAGATCATCCTCGGTGATGGCGAGACCAAGCGCCCAGAGCTGCAAATCGGCGCTGAGCGCGCGCGCGTCGCCTTCCGCGAAGGCAAACTGATCCACGCGCGGCTCACTAGCCAAAGCGATCACTTGGCCACCGTGCTGCACAGAGCAGGCAAGCTGAACGATGAGCAACATCGGATCATCCTCAGCAAAGCAGCGCACGCTAGCGATAAGGCCCTAGCACTTCTGCTGATCAACGCTAATTACGTCTCACAGGCGGATATCATCCAGAGCGTACAGCGCTATACATTGGAGATCATTTATGATCTCGCCAACTGGACGCAAGAGCCATTCGTCTTTGAAGAAGGCGAGCAGCCGCCACCAGATAAGATCACAGTGCCGATCGATCTGGAGAACGTCATTATCGAGATGATTCGGCGCACCAGCCGTGATAAAATGCTGCTCGAGGCGCTGCCAAACCTCGACTTCGCGCTGCGCTTCCCTGAATCGCCTGCTGAGAAGTTCGCGAAGGTCAAGGTGCAGCTGAGCGTTGAGGAATGGCGCGTGGTCTCGTTCATCAATGGCAGGAACACGATTCGGCAAATTGCCAAAGCCTGCAACATGACCGAGATGGGCATCCGCCAAATTGTCTACGGTCTGTTGAGCGCGGGCCTGGTAGAATTAGTCAAGCCTATCGCGCCTGAGGCGCCAAAATCAGGGCGGCGCCCGAGCCAAGCCACCAGCAACATGCCACAGCGGCCGGTCATCAATAAGCTCATCGACCGCATCCGCAACCTGTAGGCTTGGCGCGGGCAGAGGTTCTCATGCGATCTTTTATTCCGTTTCTCAACTCGCTGTAGGTGACACAGCTAAGCAGGTGGGGCGATTACTATGGCAGTGCAAACCGTAAAAATGGTCATTACAGGACCTTACGCTTCAGGGAAGACGGAATTCATCCGTTCCATCAGCGAAATCGACGTGGTCTCAACTGATACCAAAGTTTCAGAAGGCACTTATGAAGCCACAGTCAAGGATCAGACGACTGTGGCCATGGACTTCGGGCGGATCACCATTGACGACGACTTGGTGCTGTACCTGTTCGGGACGCCCGGCCAGCGCCGCTTCGACTTCATGTGGGAAATCTTGGCAGAAGGCATGCTCGGCTTCGTAGTGATGGTCGATAGCACTAAGCCTGAGACCTTCCGCGAGGCCAAGTCGATCCTGGAGACCTTCCGCGCTTACGCGCCAACGCCTTACGTAGTGGCGGCCAACAAGCAGGACTTGGAAGAAGCCTGGCCTGCCGAAGACCTGCGCATCGCGCTGCGCATTGATGATAACGTCAAGCTGCTGCCCTGCGTGGCCAAAGATAAAGAGAAGGTCAAAGTTGTCCTGCTGGAGCTGCTCTACTCCATCTTGGAGGAGATGGACAACTGAGCGCTATCAGGTGACAGATAACGCCACAACCTGTGCCAAGCGCGCTGCTTGGCACAGCCTACCCACAGGAGTACCCTTCGGGTGACATCGCTGGTAACCGATCAGGGCATCATTCACTATGAGGCTTACGGGCGCGGCCGCCCTGTGATCTTGCTACACGGCTGGATGGAATCCTGGTCAGTGTGGCGGCAGACCATTGAGGCGCTCGGCAAGGAGTTCCGCACTTACGCCCTTGATTTCTGGGGCTTTGGCGAGTCTGTCGGCACGAGCTACACAGTCGACACTTATGTCGAGATGGTCAACCAGTTCCTGGATCGGCTCGGCATCGTCAAGGCGCCGCTGATCGGCCACTCAATGGGCGGCACGGTCTCGCTTAGCACTGCCATGCGCTACCCTGAGAAGATCGTCAAAGTGGCGGTCATTGGCTCGCCGATTCACGGCAGTTCGCTCAACATCCTGCTTAAGCTCTCAGGCATCCCAGCAATCGCTGCATTGCTCTTCCGCATGCCGCCCTTGCTGAGCTTCTTCACACTGATCGGCGGCTACCTGACCACGCCCCGCGGCGGCTATCAATTCTACCGCCAAGTGCGCGCCGAGATGTCTCAGGTGTCGATGCATTCCTTCTTCCAGAGCATTGGCACCTTGCGCCGCACCGAT
>RFIM01000272.1 GCA_003695215.1 Chloroflexota bacterium | reverse complement strand
TCATGACCGAAATCTGAGAGAAAGCGATTGAGCGCCAAGCCGACCACGTCCCGTGTCAGCCAGCGCTGTGCAGCTTGTTGCGCCATTATTTCAATCCTCGCCAATGCGCAAAGTCTGCGCCAGAGAGAGACGACGCACTAAAAGCGCGCTAATCGCCAAAACGCCGATCAAGACAACGCCGATTAGCGCGCCGTACTGCAGCAACGCTGTTGTTTCCACCTGAACGATGAACGGCGGCGTGATTTGTGCGCCGCTGGCATCTTGTGCCAGGCGCGGCACTACTTGTGCGCTCAGCAGAGCGCCTAAGAGCGCGCCGAGCGACACGCCCAAGCCGATCACAAAGGCTTGCTCAAAGGCAAGCTGCGCGATCACACGTTCAGCAGGCAAGCCAAGCGCCCGCAACACGCCGAATTCAGCGCGCCGCGCCGCGGCCGTCAATGCCGTATAAGTCAGCAAGCCGACGATGCTCAGCGCTAGAGCGACGATGAACTGTGTGAACATCAAGCCGAGCAAGCCGCGCGCCAATGGATCAGTTTGGAGCGTTTGCCGCTCGCCCTCTAGCGTTTGCAGATGCAGCCAGACGCGCTCACTATGTGGTTGTAGCGCCGCGACGATATCAGCCGCTGTGAAGCCTGCAGCGGCTTTCAACCACACCTCATCGGCATATAGCGCCGCGCTCGGCCGCCGATTCAGCGCGTAGAGCAGCAGATCGCGCTCGGTCACGGCGAAGGGCATGAATTGCCGATCCTGTATCCACTTGCCATCGCGCTGATAAGCATCGTAGAGCGTCGGATAGTATTTCAACGGCGCCTCGCCTAAACGGAATGGCACATTCACGCCTAAAACGTTGCGCAACGTCAGAAGCTGCCCTGCCTGCAAGCCGAGCTGCTCGGCAAGGCTGCTGCTCACCAACATCGGAATCGGCGCAGGCGCAGGATAGTTGAGCAGGACGCCCATGCGCGACGTCTCAGCCGTTTGATCCCACATGATGCCGAGTCCGCGTCGCCCGTCTAACGAATCAACTGTGGCATCGCCGCGCACCTGCGCGCCGCTATCGTAGGCAAATTCCCAATCGCCTTCGCCTAGCAAAGGCAAGGCATGGCGCACGCCTGCCGCGTCTGTTGCGCTCAGCTCGGTCAGGTAGAGCCGCAGAAAGCGCTCGCCATTGCTCGATCGGCCGCGATGCTGCCAGTAGAATGAGACCAAGCGCATAGGTGCTTGTGGCACATAGTTGAGCGCTGCCACATCCGCTTCGAAGGCTGCCCAACCGTTGGCGTAGAAGCTCTCGCCGCCGCTGTAGCCCGAACGCGCGCTGCCCGTGCGCGCATATTCGATCTCCACAGCGCGGAATGGCGCGTTCAGCCAGATTCCGACTGAATCCTGTAGCCGCACGTAGAGCATTGTGCGCCGCAGCAGCCTATCGATATCGGGCACATGCATGAAGCCTGTCCAGACATCAAAGCGCGCCCAAAGCCGCAAAGTCTGTGGCACGAACGGCAAGGCCGCGCCGACTTGTGGCAGAGCCTGGGCTGAGTCGGGCGCGCTGGGCAAGCGCAAAACGCCCAGATCGGTGCGCCAATAGACGCTCTCAGCAAAAGTCGCTGAGTCCACTGCCAGCAGTTGCCCGTTCAGCGCAGCTCGTGAGGCATCAGGCTGAAAATTCACGGCGCGCAAGCGCCAGGCCGCCGAAGCAGCTGCAACTTCAGGCGCAGCGGTGTAGGCCCGCGCAGGCAGAGCGCGCCCTGCGTTCAGGCGCAGATCGCGCTCGTTGAAGCGCACATCCGTGCCGACTCGATACTGTGCCTGATCGTTCTGGCTGCGATCGACTGTGGCGCGGAAGCTGGTGGCAAACCAACCGATTCCAATGGCGAGCGCGAGCAGGAAAGTGATTCGCCCGTAGTGAATCGGCTCGCGAGCCAGCTGCCACGCGCCGAGCGCGCCAACAGCGCTGCGCCCGAGCGCCAACAAGCGCGCGCCAAGTGCTGCGATCATCGGGAAAAGGCGCAGCAGGACGCTGCCAAGCCCTAAAAAGAGCAGCGCCGGCGCCAACAGCAAGAACGGATCAGTGGCGCTGCTGCCTGCGCTCGTAGTGAAGAGCGGCGTCTCGCGGTTGATCAAACGCAGCAGCGCCGCGATGCCCAGCACGGCGAGAAGTACGTCCAGGTAATAGCGTTGCCACCACGCCTGACGCTCTCCGCGTTGTGCCGCGCCGCCTGAGGCAACCAAGGGCAAGCGCAGCACAGGACGCAAGGTCGCCATCAGCGCCACAAAGGCCGCTAGGGCCGCTAAGGCTGAAAAGACGAAAGCGTCAGCCATCAGCAGCAGCGGCAGATCGGGATAGTTGGCGAAGAACGGTGCGATCAGCAGCAGCAATTCCCGCGCTAGGAACGGCGCGCACAAGGCCGCGATCAGGCAGAGCACAAATGCCTCGATTCCGCGCAGAACCAGCAGCGCGCTATCCGCCGCGCCGCGGCTCTGCAGCATGGCGATTTCGCGCCGCTCGCCGCGCCGCACTAGCGCTGCCGTCACGAGCAGGAAGAAGATGACTAGCGCGCCGATTTGCAGCAAGAGCAGTGTGAAAGGCGCTTCTAGGCCGCGAATGGCCCGCTCATAAGCCAGCAGCAAGCCGTTGTCTACGTTCCGATCGCCTTGCACTTGCCAGTCGATCAGCCGTGTAGAGCGCACCAATTGCAACGAAATGCCATCTTCAGCTTGGCGGAACTGCTCGACGAGCGCATTGTCGAACTCCAGCAGCGCAGCGCGTGCCTCTGGGCTGCGCGCAAAAGGCAGCCGCGCATGGTCGAAGAGCAAACGCCAGCCGAAGCGCACAGGCGTATCGGGCACGAACTCAGCAGCGGCCCGTAAAAGCGCGGCGCGCGTGGTCAGCACTACGAACTCAGCGCGATACTCGCCGCGGGTCTCAGCGTAGCGCAAGGGCGATGGATTCATGAAGTAAGCGCGCTGCACAGGCGTCAGGCCTTCAGGTTGAGCCACTACGCCGACAATGCGCGCCCGAATGTTGCGGCTGCTCGCCCAGCCGCCGCGCGGGCCGCCCTGATCGAGCGTCAAGGTCTCGCCGACTTTGAAAGCGTGCGCGTTTTGCGCCTCAAACGGAATCACGATCTCCAAGTCGGCTTCAGGATCAGTGCTCAGATCGCTCGGTAGCCTGCCTTCCAAAAGCCTGAGAGACTCTGTCCAAGCGGCGTGATAGGCCAGGAAGACGCGCAGCGTCGGATCAGGGATGCGCGTTTCGCCTACCTCAGGCGGCGGATTAATGGCGAGCGCGCTGGTCTCGGCATAAAAAGCGATTCGGTTCAGCCAAGCAGGGAAAGGATCGAAATGCTGCGCAGCCAGTGCCCGCAGCTGAGCGTCATAGCGCTCAATTGCGGCTGAGAGCGGCTCGGGCAGGCGCTGATTCGGCACAATGGCAAGGCCAGCAAAGGCATGGACGTCTTCGAGCGGCAGTTGGTTGAAGCGCTCGACCATGCTGACTTGCGCCACGGCGCTCAGGTAGAGTGGGATGAGCGCGCCAACAGCGGCGCTGAGCAAAGTGCCGACGATCACCGTCAGCAGTGAGCGCCATTGCGCGCTCAAACGGCGCAAGGCAAGGCGGCCTGCCCAAGTCAGCGATAGATGTCCAAGCACGCAGAATGCCTCACTTCAGCGCCACGCCACGCTCAGAGGCTCTCGCCTTCTTCGCCGCCGCGGCGCACATAGCGATAGGTGATCCGCCCGCGCTTGAGATCGTACTCGCTCAACTCTACGCGCACACGGTCGCCGAGCAGGATGCGAATGAAATGCTTGCGCATCTTGCCCGAGAGATACGCCATGACTTCATGGCCATTATCGAGCAAGACGCGAAAGGTCGCGTTTGGCAGCGTCTCGATCACTTTGCCTTCTACTTCAATCTTCGATTCTGAGTCTTTCGGCATAGCCGTCCTTTCTGTGAGATTGCTGACGAGCGGCTCTCATCCAAGCAGCGCTTGAATGAGAGCCATGCCTAAGGCGGCGATCAACCGCCTGAGTTGCGTTGTTGTTTGCGGCGAGCGCGGCGAATAGCCTTCTTCTTGGCAATGCGGCGCAGTTCGCTCTTGGAAACATGCCAGCGTTTGCGGCGGACAACGCTGAGAATGCCGCTCTTGGCCACTTGCTTGCGGAAGCGCCGCAGCAATTGATCTTGCGTCTCGTTTGGACGCAGCGTCACAGATGTCATGCCTTTTCACCTCCTTTCTGCTCAATTTCAATATGGCGCCGTGTAGCTAGCCTAAACGCAGCAAGGGCAAGCCCTTTGCCTGCCCTGCCTTGTGCGTACGCGCTATAGAATATGCTCAAGTACGCCTGCCGAAGGACGCTGCAAACTTAGCCTGCCACCTCAACGTTTTGATCCTGCGCAGAGTCTACCGTAGCAGCGGCGTTTTTGCCAGTGCCAGCTGGGATGAAAGCCAAAACAGTGCCGTGTTCAGCCGTCCAACGCGCGCGCTCCTCATCGGTCACGTCTTTTAGGCTCAAGCCGAGCCGCTGACGATGGCTTTCGATGCTGATGATGCGCATGAGCAGCTTATCGCCTTCGCGCAGCACCTGCGTCGGATCATCGGGCGGCGGATCGCCCATCTGGTTGGTGTGCAGCAGCGCCTCAATGCCTGGCTCCAGGCTGATGAAAGCGCCAAACTGCGCCACACGGCTGATCGTGCCTTCCACTAACTGACCGACATGATACATCTCATCCACCAACGACCACGGATTGGGCTGCAGCCGCTTGAGCGAGAGACCGATGCGTTTGCTCTCCTGGTCCAACCGCAGGATGTAGACGTCCAGCTCTTGGCCGACTGAGAGCAGCTCGCGCGGATGTTTGACGCGATGCCAGGCCAGCTCGCTGATGTGGATCAAGCCGTCAGCGCCGCCTAAATCCACAAAGGCGCCGAAATCGCGCAAGCCACTGACCACGCCGCGCCGCACCTCGCCTTCCTGCAAGTTCTCCAGAAGCGACTCCTTGGTCTGATCGCGTTGCCCGCGCTGCGCGTCGCGCTGGCTCAGCACTAGGCGGCGGCGCTTCCGATTGACCTCAATGACTTTGGTATAAATCTTCTTGCCGACCAGAGTCATCAAGAAATCTTTACGTTCGTCCTCGCTGAGCCCGCGCGGCAAGTCCGCCACATGGCTGGCAGGGATGAAGCCGCGCAAATTGCCAAAGGGCACAATGATGCCGCCACGATTGGCATCGGCCACGATAGCTTCAAACACCTCGCCGCTTTGCATCAGCTCTTCGGCGCGTAGCCAATCTTCGCTTTGGCGCGCCTGCGAGATCGAGACCACAAGGTTGCCATCTTGGTCTTCAGGGTTGATCACGATGAGCGGCACTTCCTGCCCGACAGCGAAGGTCACGCCTTCGAGCCGCTCCAGGTCAGCGCGCGGCACAACAGCGTCGCGCTTCATCCTGACATCTACAATAATGCCTTGCTCATCAATCGCTAGGATTGTCCCCATCAGCAAGTCGCCGCGCTCAGGCTGCTCCATGCTGTTGAAGGATGCCTCCAGCAAGGCACCGAAGTCCATCTCTGGACTCACGCCGATAACTGATGATTCCATCTTTCTCCGACCCCCTGAGGGTAGTTTTGATTCGCGTGAGGCACACTCACACAGCCTGCGGCCGCGCATGAGGAAGCGGCGCGCAGACTTCACTGACTAAATAACGCCAAGCGCGTGCAATCGTTGTGCTGAGCTTAGCTAAAAGTTCAGGTGAGCGCGTCTTAGTCCGAATCAGCCTCAGTATATCCGTTAGAAATGCGTCTGTCAAACGGCAAAATGCCGCGTAACGCACCATTTGATTCCCAAAGCGCGCCGATCTAGAATTGAAATGGACGTTTGATTTTTCAAAATTAGGAGCCAAAAATGCCTTTCCAAGCAGTCCGTGACCTGAACATGCACTACCTTGAGCATGGCGATCCTGGTGGCGCGCCTGTGCTGCTCATCCACGGCAACGTCTCCAGCAGTGCCTGGTGGCAATATACGCTCGATCGGCTCAGCGGCTCGCCCTATCGCCTGATCGCGCCCGATCTGCGCGGCCGTGGCCAGACCGAAGGCCCAGCTGATGATTGGACTATTGAGACGCTCGCCCAAGATATTCGTGGCTTGGTGGAAGCGCTCCAGCTCGGCAAGGTGCATCTGGTCGGGCATTCGTTGGGCGCGCTAGTGGCTATTCAGTATGCGCTTGATTACAAGCCTGAGGTGCGCAGCTTGTTCCTGTTGGTGCCTGGCTGGGTCGCTGGCGATATGCCCGCCGAAGTCGCCGATCCAAACCGCATCCGCATGATGGTCGAGAACAAGGCGATCTTGAAGGCGGCGCTGCGCATGACGGCGGCGAATCATCCTGAGGCGGGCTGGGAAGTGCTTGAGAGCGCCGGCCTGCGCCAACAAGACGCCGCTAGCTACCGCACGCCTATCGCTTTGAAGCAGTGGGCAGTTGCCTCGCGGCTGCGCGAGCTAGATGGCATTCCGACGACTGTGGCCCGTGGCGTGCATGATAGCGTCATTCCGGAGTCGGTCGTCCTGGCGTCGGCACAGGGCATTCCGCACGCGCGCTATGAAGTCATCGAAGGCGCAACGCACTCGCCGAATGTCGAAGTGCCTGATGCTTTTGTGGCCTTGCTGCGCGCTCACCTGGAACGCGCTAGTTGATCGCAGGTAAGTACAAGCGCACTTGTGTGCCAACTTGCGGCGTGCTCTGCAGGTAGAGCGTGCCGCCATGCAGCTCGATGATCGTCTTGGCAATGGTCAAGCCCAAGCCGATGCCCGCGATGTTGGATTGACCGACCGCTCTACCGCGATAGAAGCGCTCGAAAACGTAGGGCAGGTCGTCAGGCGGAATGCCCATGCCTGTATCGCTGATTGAGATCACAATTTGTGAGCCGTGCTGCTCGGCGCAGAGCGCGATCGTGCCGCTGGATGTGTACTTGAGCGCGTTGTCCAGCACGTTCTCTAAGGCGCGTGCCAGCAAAGCTGAATCGCCGTTCACTTTGGGCAAGTTTGGCGCGATGTAGGCTTCGAAGTGCTGCTGCTCTGAAAGCTGCATGCGCACACGGCTGCAAAGTTGCTGGAGCAGGATCGTCATGGATTGCGGCTGCATTAACACTGAGTTGCGCTGCACTTCCAATCGCAGCACATCCAGAGCGCCTTCGATCAGCTTGTTGAGCCGATCAATTTGTGCTTTCATGCCTTGCAAGCGCTCAGGCACGCTTGGATGAGCCAGGTCGCTCTCAATCAAGTGCATTTGCACACGAAGCGTCGAGAGCGGCGTGCGCAGCGCGTGTGCCAGATCGGCGATCAGCTTGGTCTTGAGCTGATCGAGCGCAGCCAAGCGTGCGTAAGCAGCTTCAAGCTGTGCTGTGCGCTCCCGAACGCGCGCTTCGAGCTTTTCAAAGGCCTCAGCGCGTTGCAGCGCGTTCGCTGCGATATCACAAATGGCCGTCAGCACGCGCACGTCATCTTCGCTGAAAGCCATGTGCCTAGCGACGCCGACCACGCCAAAGACGCGATTCTGGGCGATCAGCGGCGCCGCTGCCACTGCCGATAAGCCGCTCAGCCGCTCAGGGCGCGCTATGACAGGACTGTGATAGGCATCCGCAGTGACGTACGGACGGCGCGTCTTGATCACATGGGCGTACAAGCCATGCTGACTATCCAGCTGCTCCTGCACATGATAGTCCCAAGCGCCGCGCGCGGCTTTCACTACAATTCTCTCGCCTTCAGCGTTTGGCTCTAGCGTAGCCAGCGATGCGCCTTTACCTTGCATCAGCACATAGGTTTGATCCAGGATGATCGGCAGCATCTCAGCATAGCTGTTAGCGGCGCGCAAGGCAGTGGCGATAGTAGCAATAGCGCTCAGTTCGCGTTCCCGCTGATACTGTTCGGTCACGTCCACACCGACGCTCAAGCTCTGCCAGGCTAGCTCGGGCACGCGATAATTCACTACTGACCAGGCGATCAGGCGCGTCGTGCCGTCTTTGCGCGTCAGGCGATAGACTGCGCCGCGATAGCTCGAATCGGTTTCAAAGTGGCGGCGCATTGCCTCGCGATAGGCTTGATCGGGATACAAACGCTCGAAGGCGCTCGGATCGCCAATAATTTTTGCAGCGCTGTAGCCTGTCACGCGCTCGCATTCTTTATTCCAGAGCTGGATCGTGTTGTTCTCGTCTAGAATATCCACCATGACAGGCAAATTCTCGATCAGATCGCGCAGGCGTTGCACGTTCGCCTCAAGTGCCCGATAGCGCATTTGTGTCAAGAGCTTGCGGTTTAGCCAAATGGCTACTAAGATGAAGGTCACAGTGACCAGGAAAGAGAAAGGCGACTCAGTGAAGAAAACGACTGCAGAGACGTTGGCGCTGCGGTAGATCAAGCCAACTTCCAGCAAGGCAATGCAGGCTACGCCGAGCGTGAGCGGCAAGTTTAGGAAGAGCACGGCAATGGCAATTGGCACAATCAGGTAATAGAGCGGCGCGGCGTTGACCAAAATGCCCTCAGGTGCCGCCATCATGCCCAAATTGAGCATGGTCACTGCGATCATTATCATAGCGCCCGTTTGTGCATGGCCGAGCCGACTGAGCGCGTATGCCAAGGCGATGCTCGCCAGGCCAATCGACAGCGTGCGGCTCTCCACAGCCACAAACTGAGCCATTGCCATGCTGAAGGGAACCAGGAACGCAAGCAGCGTCAGCCAAGTGAAGGCGCCCAGGCGTGCTTGGTGTTCTTGCATGGCTGGCAGGCTACGCAGCGGTTCGATCAGCGCTCGAGCGATGCGCGCCCAGATTTGGCGCAGAGAACTCCGCTTCAGCATTTTGCCATCAATAAGAGCAGCCCGATCAGGTTGACCGCCTTGAAGACGCGGCGCGAGCCATGCGCTCTTTTTAGCAGCAGACGACTCTTGGCATCCTCAAGCGACTTTACCGTTTACCAATTTTCAAACAACTAATCGCCTCAATAGCTTCACAGAGTTATCCCAAAATTAGCGTAGGTATGTAGCAGGTGCTGATCTGAGCAGTCAGCGCAGCTGCAACTGTGCGCTGATGCTAAGCTATGTCTGACTACGGCTTGCAGGTACAGCTCACACCTGAGCGTAGAGGATCGTTCAAGACTTGGCTTGCCTGGCAGCAGCGCGTAAGGCTGCAATGGCCGCTGCGATGCCTTCGGCTGCGCCGAAGATCGCGCTGCCTGCCACGAAAACATCGGCGCCATGCTGCGCTAGCGCGCCGATAGTCCGCTGATCGACGCCGCCGTCTACGCCAAGCTCAATCGGCTGCCCAAGCGCCGCGATCGCCGATCGAATCTGCTCCACTTTATAGAGCATGCTCGGAATCAAACGCTGACCGCCAAAGCCGGGATCGACCGTCATGACCAAGACACGCTCGACATCGGGCAAGATTTCGCGAATCCACTCATAGGGCGTATGTGGATTGAGCGCAACGCCTGCCTTCACGCCCAGATTGTGAATCTGCTGCAAGGTGCGGTGCAAGTGCGGCGAAGTCTCCACATGCACAGTTAGCATGTCCGCGCCTGCCTCGACGAAGGCTTCCAAGTGACGCTCAGGCTGCTCGATCATCAAATGGACGTCGAGCGGCAGGCTGGTGGCGCGCCTGACGGCTGAGATGATCGGCGCGCCAAAGGTCAGATTCGGCACGAAGTGGCCGTCCATCACGTCAATGTGAATCAGATCGGCGCCGCCATCGGCTGCAGCGCGCACTTCGTCGCCCAGCTTAGTGAAATCAGCCGCCAAAATAGACGGCGCGATCTTGAACGTCATACGTCGCTTTCCTCTTGTGCCTGATCAAGCGCGCTTAGCGCCGAGTCTATAGCGGCATCTTGATCGAACATCGGCAGCGCAGGCGCCGCGTGGCGCAACCATGCCAGGAATTCCACATTGCCTGAAGCGCCACGCAAAGGACTGCGAATCAAGCCACAGGGCATCAGATTCTCGGCGCGCGCAGCGTTCAGCACGGCTGCCAGCACACGCCGATGCACCTCAGGCGCCTTGACAATGCCGCCCTTGCCGACTTCCCGCCTACCGGCCTCAAATTGCGGCTTGATCAACGCCACTACATGCGCATCCGTGCCTAGCCAGCCGCGCACTACAGGCAAAACCAAGCGCAGCGAGATGAACGATACATCAATCACGGCCACGCCAATCGGCTCAGGTAGCGACGGCACATAGCGCACGTTAGTGCGCTCCATAACCACAACTCGCTCATCGAGGCGCAAGCGATAATCCAGCTGCCCATAGCCAACGTCTAGCGCATAGACTTTGGCCGCGCCGTGCTGCAATAAGCAATCGGTGAAGCCGCCATGGCTTGCGCCGATATCTGCACAGATTTGCCCTGCCACTGGCACCTCGAATGTGTGCAAGGCTGCCGCCAATTTCTCGCCGCCACGGCTGACGTAGCGCGGCGCGCGCTGCACTTGCAGCTCAGCGTCGCTGGGCACGCGCTGACCAGGTTTATCGACCAATTGACCGTTTACGCGCACCTCGCCCGCCATGATCAAGCGGCGTGCCTGCTCACGCGATTCCACTTTTCCACGCGCAACGAGTAAAATATCCAGGCGTTCTCTCTGCACCATAGCGCGCCATTATAGCATAAAGGATGTAGAAGGTTGATTGACCATGCCTTTTGACTCAATTCTAGGCGCTCTCGATCCGCCCTTGCGCCAGACAGCCTTGCGTTTGCTCATCGCGCTCGTCGCCTTTCTGCTCACTTGGCTGCTGCGCCACTTGCTCTTGAACCTAGCTCTAGCGCCGTTCCGCCGCCGCTTGGAAGGCACGCCCTTCGGCAGGTCGGTCATTGAAATTGTGAGTCAGCCGATCTTGATCGGCGTGATAGTGCTCGGCTTGTTGATCGCCATGGCCATTCTGGGCCTTGACGCAAGCGCCGACTCATTCTTGCGCGCCATCATCAATTCACTAGTCTTGTTGGCAGTGGCAACTGCGCTCTATCGGATCGTACAGATTGCGCCGTTGGCAGCAGGCCTTTCTGCAGCCACGGGCGTAATAGTAGATAAGCGCCTTGATCCGTTCCTGAATGCGGCGCTGCGCTTGGTGATCTTGGTCATGGCTAGCGCGTTGATTCTGCAGGAATGGGGCGTGAACGTGAGCGCGATCGTGGCAGGCTTGGGCATCGGCTCGCTGGCAATTTCATTGGCGGCGCAAGATACTGTGGCGAATTTGTTCGGTTTCGTCTCAATTGTGGCCGATCGTCCTTTCAGCGTCGGCGACTACATCGCCGTGATGGACATTGAAGGCACGGTTGAGCATGTCGGGCTGCGCTCAACGGCGATCCGCAAGCTCGACCAAGCGCGCGTGATGATTCCGAACAGCCTGCTGAATCGCGTCGCCATCACCAACTGGTCGCGCCTGCAGAAGCGGCGCTTCCAGCTGAGCCTAACAGCGCCTGCCAGCCTGCAGAGCGCTCAGCTGGATTGGCTGCTGGGCGCCTTGCGCCAACGGCTGGCTGAAATGCCGAAGGTCGAGCGTAATACTAGCGAAGCGCTCTTCACGCGCATTAACGACAATGGCAGCCTGCTGATCGAACTGCGCGGCTACATCTTAGAAGTGACCTGGTCGGAGTACATGCGCGCGGTCGAGCGCATCAATCTCAGCGCGCTCGACCTATTGCGGCAGGCACAAACGTTTGTGCCAAGCGGCAAAGATACCGCTTGAGCGCACTGATGGCACAATCGCCGCTTGTGGCGAAGGCATCAGGCGCTGAAGCGGAACGGATTGAAGTCGGTCGCGCGGTCGAAGTAATCTTCGTTCTCAGCGCGCTTGAGCGCATTGACGATCAAGTACGTGAGTGGCGTGAACAAGACTTCAATCGCGACCTTGAACAGGTAGTTCGAGATGAAAATTGCGCCGACCAGTTCAGGCGGCAAGGCCGTCTCAGGCGCGAAAATACTGATAGGCAAGGCGATCAGGAAGGCGATCATCACGAAGACGCCAGTATCCACTGCCTGGCCGACCACAGTCGAGCCAATAGTGCGCGTCCATAGGTAGCGCCCTTGCGTCCAGACCTTCATCTTGGCGAGCACGAAGGAATTGACGAATTCGCCTGCGAAGTAAGCTAGCAGGCTGGCGATCACGATGCGCGGCGTCTGGCCGAGTATCAGGGCGAAGCTTTGATCGCGCGTCCAATTGGGCACGCCTTCAATGGCATTCCATTGTGGGTCTGGCGGCAAGGCTTGCACCAGCGCGAGCGTCAGCGCCATTGTGGCGATCCAGAAGAAGCCGATCCAAATGACGCGGCGCGCGCGCCGATAGCCGTACACTTCTGTCAGAATATCGCCAAAGATGTAGGCGAGCGGGAAGAGCAAAGTGCCGCCATCGAAAGTCAGCTCGCCGAGCACCAGAATCTTGGTTGAGGCAATGTTGCTGATCAGCAGCACGGCCACAAACGCCGCCGTCACGATGTCTATGTAACGGTAGGCACGCTCAGAGATTTGCCTTTGCATGTCAGGATGCACAGTCCTTTCTGGTAGGAGAACACAAGCAGCTGCCACGCGCAAAACAGGCGCGCGCAGCCGCGTTTATTCTACTCCTGCGCGGCGCCTACACAAGGGCTACTCCGAGTCGCCTCGGGCGTGTTTGATGATAGCAGTCACGTCGAAGAAAATCTCGCCTTGTGCGCCGTTGGCATCCTGCACGCTCAGCACATCGTAGTAGCGCTCATTGTGAGCGATCAAGCGCTGCCCAAGGCTTTCCAAACTCAGCGCACGCAACAGTTCGTACTCCTCGCGCAGCGTGATAACCTTGAAGGCGCTCTCAGGGCTGCGTCCATCGCCGCTGCTGAGCAGCGAGTGGATCAGGCCGCGCGCAAAGCGCAAATGCCAAGTGGCGCGGGCTTCATCTTCCAGCTCTTGGTAGATGTACGCTATGACCAAATGCAACGGCGCGTGTAAGTAATCAGCAGCGAGCAGCCGTTCGCAAAGCACAGCTGCCCCTGCCCAATCCTGAGCGTGCGTCAAGGCGATCAGCTGCTCGTCTATGGCGCCGCTGCGATACGGATCGTAGTGTGGCGTGCGCGTGTATGCTTCACGCAATGCCGTGAAATCGACCTGAGTGAGGTCGTTGAGCGCGCACGCTAGCAATTGTTCGTAATCCACGTGCTTGTCCTCATCCAAAAAGTTGCGCCGCTTCAAGCTCAGCCCTACTGAGCGTGTGGACGATCTGTTTGGTGCTGAAGGCGGCATCTTGCAGGGCGTGCCGCAAGCGCATCAGCGCTGGCAGGACGCTATCCAACATCTCGTCATAAAAGGCTTCGGCGCCTTCGCCGCGCCAGCCGCCACGCCGCAACTGATCCAAACAGTTGGTCATCAGCCGCTGCATGGCGTTCAGCTCATCGGCATAGCGCTCAAAGGTGCGCCCAATAGCGGCTAGCTCATCATAATGGCTTTGGATGATAGGCGCGCTCATAATGCCTCTTTCTTATAAGACAAGTTCAATAGGAATGCTATCACACATCTGTGCGTTACACAACTGGCAGGATGCGGCGCTTTTGCCCTTTTTAGCGATCAGCAGGCTATAATAAGCGCCAAAAAGCTTTTGAGAGGATTTTTACAGATGGCAGCGACGAAGGTCGAGCGCATCGCCGTGATCGGCGCAGGCACTATGGGCAATGGGATTGCGCAAGTGAGCGCAACCAGCGGCTTCCAGACCACATTGATCGATATCAGCGCCGACGCCCTAGAGCGCGCTAGGGAAAACATCCGCCAAAGTGTTGAGAAGTTGCACAGCAAGGGCAAGTTAGATGATGCGGCGCGCCGAAACGCGCTGGAAGGCATGCTCAGCGGTACGGACCTAGCGCTCGCCGCTGAAGCTGACCTGATCATCGAGGCTGCCACAGAGAACAAGCCGCTCAAGCTCAAGCTGTTTGCCCAGCTAGATGCGCTCGCCAAGCCGAACGCCTTGATCGCCTCGAATACCTCTTCTATCTCGATCACAGCCCTAGCTGCTGCGACCAAGCGCCCAAGCCAGGTGATCGGCATGCACTTCATGAATCCTGTGCCGATCATGCCTTTGGTCGAGCTGATTCGCGGCTTGGATACGAGCACTGAGACGGTCGCCACAGCGCTTGAAGTCTGCCGTGCTATGGGCAAAACCGTCTTTGAGGCCAACGACTCGCCTGGCTTCATCGCCAATCGCATTCTGATGCCGATGATCAACGAGGCGATTTTCTGCCTGATGGAAGGCGTCGGCACAGCTGAGGCTATTGATGGCGTAATGAAGCTAGGTATGAATCATCCAATGGGTCCGCTGGCGCTGGCTGATTTCATCGGCTTGGATGTTTGCCTGGCCATTCTGGAAGTGCTGCACAGCGAGTTAGGCGAGGACAAGTATCGTCCCTGCCCGCTTTTGCGCAAGATGGTGGCTGCAGGGCATCACGGGCGCAAGACAGGGCGCGGCTTCTACACTTACCACACAGAAGGGAAAGGATAGGCACTTGCGTGGACTGTACTTTGAAGACAAACTGACCTTGCGCCATGACCTGCCTGAGCCCGAACCGAGAGCGGGCGAGGCGCTCATCAAACTGCGCATGGCCGGCATCTGCCATACCGATCTGGAGCTAACGCGCGGCTATATGGGCTTCACAGGCGTGCTTGGCCATGAGTTCGTCGGCGAGACGCTAGCGGACTACGGCAGTTTCGCAGCGGGCACGCGCGTGGTCGGCGAGATCAACGTCGCTTGCGGTATCTGCGATCTGTGCCTTGCCAACATGCCCAGCCAATGCCGCAATCGCGTCACGCTTGGCATCGATCGCTATGATGGCGTCTTCGCAGAGCGCTTTCGCTTGCCTGTGCGCAACTTGTACGCTGTGCCAGAGTCGATCGACGATGAGGCCGCTGTGTTTGTCGAGCCGTTGGCTGCGGCGCTGCAAATTCCTGAGCTAGTGCCGATCACGCCATCGCAGCGCGTGATTTTGATAGGCGCGGGCAAGCTCGGCCTGTTGGCGGCGCAAGTGCTGCGCAATCTGGGCTGCGAGCTGGTGGTCGTAGCGCGGCGCCAACGTCCGATCCAGCTGCTGGAGAAATGGCATATAGCTTATGTGGATGCACGCCGCGCCGATTGGCTAGATCGGATCGGGCGCAAGAGCGCGCATGTGGTGGTGGACTGTACAGGCAACGCTGAAGGTTTTGCACAGGCGCTTGAGATCGTGCGTCCGCGTGGCACAATCGTGCTGAAAAGCACTTATAGCGGCCTGCCGCACGCCGATCTGACGCGCGTCGTGGTGGATGAGATCAAGGTGATCGGCAGCCGTTGCGGGCCCTTCGGCGCGGCAATTCGCCTACTGGGAAGCCAACAAATTGACGTGGCCTCTATGATTGAGGCTATCTATCCGCTAGAAGATAGCCTTGCTGCCTTTGAGCATGCCAGCAGCAGCGGCGTTCTGAAAGTTCTATTGAGGCCTTGACGAAGAAAAGGCTCCCGAGCCTTGTTGTTGACAACGCGCTCAGCTGAAGCACATTCGCGCGATCGCCAACCAGATGGGCTTGACGCCTTTGTAGCGGGATGCGCGCTATGCCAGGCTCGCCTGAGCGTCCTGCTGCTGAGAAGATCGATCTTGACGCTGAAGGCAACATCGTCGGCTTGCCCTGAAGGCACACAGGCGCGATCAACGCTGAGCGCACTCTTTTTTGCCATACAGCCTTTAGCAAGTTACAATCCGCATGAGCCTTGTGAGGATCGAGATTACTTTTCGTTAATCTCTTCTTAATGCCGAAAGGAATTGCCATGACAAGGCATACGCTGAGCATCCTAATTGGCATCGTGCTCTTTTTGGCAGGCTGCGCGCCTGCAGCCGAGCCAACGCCAACCGCTACGCCAACAGCTACTGCAACCAACACGCCAGATGCCACAGAACGCGCTCGCGCGGCGCAAAATGCCACACAGACTGTAATCGCCCAGCAGAATGCGCTCGCCACTAACATCGCTGCTACACAATTCGCCCTTAATCCGCCGACAGCCACGCCGACTAACACCGAGACGCCTAGCGCCACGCCGACTGAGACGCCCACCAACACTCTGACCTTCACGCCGACGCACACACCAACGCGCACGCCGACTAGCACTGCCACGCCAACCGCCACTAACACGCCAACACCTGATGTGCAAGCCACGGCTGCGGCGCTCGCCCAAGCCACTCTGGACGTAGTGCTGCAAGCGACCGTCAACGCGCAGGCGACGCAAGCGCTCACGCAGACTGTTCAGGCAGAGGCGCTGCAGACTTCAGCGGCGGCGCTCACAGGCACGCTCATCAGCGCTCAAACCATGATCGCCCAGACGGCTGTCGCACAGTTGACAGCCACACCCGTCGCAGTGACCGTTGTAGTGACTGCGCCGCCTGCCGAGCCGATCATTGTGACGGCACTGCCGCCTGATTTGCCGCTCACACTGACTGCTATCGCCAATTTCGAGCTGACGCGCCGCGCTTTTGACCAAACTGCGACCGCAGCCCGCTCTATCACACTCACGCCAACGCACACACCTTCGGCAACCTTCACGCTGACTGCCACAGCGACCATCACGGCCACTGAGACACCTACGCTCACGCCTTCGCTTGCCAACACAGCGACTGCAACGCACACGCCTGACGCCACACAGGCTTTTGCGGCGATCCTGAGTGCCTCGCAAACCGCTCGCGCTGTTGAGCGCACGCTCGAAGCGATCATCGCCGCCACAGATTTAGCGCTGACGCCAACAGCTACCTTCACTGCCTCAGCAACCAACACGGCCACTAGCACGGCGACTTTCACAGCAACCGCCACCAACACAGCCACGTCCACTCTGACGCCCTCGGCGACTTTCACTGCCTCAGCAACTTTCACAGCCAGCCCAACGCGCACACCGACACTCACGCGCACGCCAACGCTCACGCGCACAGCAACGCTCACACGCACGCCAACGCTGACGCGCACAGCGACAGCCACGCCAAACCTGACGCAGACACTGGCTGTGCAACGCGATCAGACTGCCACACAGGTCGCCTTTAGCGCTGAAATCGCGCCGTTCTTCCGCGAAGCGCGCCTGATTTATGAAGAATCGATCATCCGTTTGCCGCACGATGCCGGCGATAATTTCATCAGCTCTCAGGAGCTGACCTGCACGCCGAACTTCATCTTGAACGCGCGTTTCTACACACCTTACGAGAATTTCGCGTGGTCGCATGGCGTAATCTTCCGCCGCACGCGTACGCAAGAGTTCCGCCTGATCTTCAATCAGGATGGGCAGTACGAATTCTTACAATTCTTCCGCCCGCAGCCTGATGCGCCCTTCACCTTTGAGACGCTCGAGCGCGCATCCATCCCTAGCGGCGTTAATCGTCGCCGCGATGCCTACAACGAAGTGCTGTTGATTGTGCGCGGCGAGCTGGCAGTCTTCTACTTCAACAATCGGCTTGTGGCACAATTGAACGTCTCGCGCTTCCAAGAGGCAGGCTGCATTCAGGTTGCCACAGGGCTGTATACCAACACAGAGCGCGATGGCTTCGATACCTTTGTCGAGGAAATCAAAGTGTGGCGCTTGCCGTTCACGCCCGAGCTGACGCGTACTTTCGATGCTGCGCTGGCAGCCACGCTGACCGCATTGCCCTTCCAAGATAAGCTCGGCACGGCTGTGGCGGGCACGCTCACGCCGACAGCCACACACACGCCGACGCATACGCCTACGCGCACGCCGACCTTGACGCCGACTGCGACCAACACAGCCACGCCGACGTCAACGGCTACGCGCACACCTACACTGACGCCTACTCATACGCCGACCTTGACGCCGACTGCGACCAACACAGCCACGCCGACGTCAACGGCTACGCGCACACCTACGCTGACGCCTACTCATACGCCGACCTTGACGCCGACTGCGACCAACACGGCCACGCCGACGTCAACGGCTACGCGCACGCTTACTTCAACTCCGACTCTCAGAACAACGCCCTAGGGCCTCAAATTTGGGATCGGTTGGAGCCGATCCCAAATTTTTATGAATGTGCTACAATTAGCGCATTCAATCAGGTGAGCTGTGACATTCCTTCAAGTAATCATGCTTTTAGGATATTTCACATGTACATGGGCAGTCGAAATCTAGTCGGTCAGAAACTCGGCGAGTATGAGCTGAAGGAGCTGATTGGGCGCGGCGGCATGGCAGAGGTTTACTTGGGCTACCAAGCAAGCCTCAAACGCAATGTAGCGGTCAAAGTCTTGGCGTATAATGCCGAAGAAGGCTTTGTTGAGCGCTTTATGCGCGAGGCGCAAATCGCCGCTGCTTTGGATCATCCACACATCGTGGCGATCTACACCTATGGCTCACATGAAGGCCTGAATTACATGGCGATGCGCTTGCTGCGCGGCGGCTCGCTCGGCGATCGTATCCGTCAAAGGCGTGCTCAGGAGAATACATTACTTTCGTTGAGCGAGATCGCCGATATTTTGAAGAAGGTTGGTAGCGCACTTGATTACGCGCATCGCCAAAACATCATCCATCGCGATGTCAAGCCAAGTAATATCATGTTCGATGAGAACGGCACGCCCTATCTAGTGGATTTTGGCATTGCCAAGCCGCTTGATATCGCTTCTCAAATGACAGTACCTGGCACCTCGATGGGAACAGTTGCCTATATGGCGCCTGAACAGTGGCGTGGCGAGACTCTGACACCCAAAGTGGATCAGTACGCGCTGGGCCTAGTCGTGTACACGCTCGTAACAGGCAGGATGCCCTTCGATGTGCCTGTAGATACGCCCTATGCGCTAATGCACAAGCACCTTCACGAGTATCCGCTACCTGCGCACGAACTTCGAAAAGGCGCGCCACCTGCGATCTCAGAAGTGATTGCGCGCGCCATTGCCAAAGACCCTGACGAGCGCTATGACACCATTGGGGAATTCGCAGAGGAGTTCCAAGCAGCTGTGGAGCAGGCAGAAGAAACTGAGCAGGACAGCGGTTTCTTCACTTCCGTTTCGCCTCAACGCCAGCATCCATACTCTACGCCGATATCTTCAACGGGCTCAGCTGTGCAGCCTGCCATACCCAGCCCATCCGGCGGAAGCATCCATCTGGCGCCGCCGAGCGACCTGCCTGCCAGGGCAAAACCCTCGCTAAGTGGTATCTCGCTCATCCCAGTGCTTGGTGCAATTATTCTCGTACTTATCGTTGTTATTGTCGCTCTTATCTCCAACCCGAACAGTCAACAGATCGCAGAAACGGAAACGGTAGAGGCTGCTGCAGTATCTGCTTTCGCTACCCAAACCGCCGCTGTGCCGCCCACAGCCGAAACACCACCGACGCTCATCATCATCGTGCCAATCTCACCACCACCTATTCTGAGTGCTACGAATGCTCCAGCCACTGATGTGCCTACGATCACATCCACCCAAGCGATGGCTTTCCTACCCACTGAGAGCCCAACTGTGGCGATAGCTATCTCGCCAACCGAGTTGCCGTCCAAGACGCCGACCCAGGAACAAGTCTTGATCATCGTGCCGACCGCGACCGCCACACCTGATTTAAGCCAAACAGCGCAGGCGCTGGCCCTACAGGCTACACAGACGACGCAAGCCGAGCAAGTTTTGCAAACACAGGCAGCTGAGGTCGTTATGACACAAACAGCAGCTGCCCAGCAACTTGAGCAAACGCTCCAGGTGCTTATCTTGACCCGCGTCAGCGCTGATCTCACAGCCACAGCCACGCTTTTCACGCCAACGCCGACCATCACGCCAACTGCCACTAACACGGATACACCAACGCCCACGGATACCCCTAGCCCGACGCTAACGCCAACTGCAACTTTCACACTGACGCCTACAGAAATACCAACACTCACACTAACACCAACGCCTACAGAAACACCAACGCCCACACCAACGCCTGTGCCTGCTATCAACGAAAGTTTGGCTTTGCGCGGTAGAATTCGCAGCACGGAAAATATCAGGGTGCGGCGCGGGCCTTCTACACAATACGACACTTTAATCAGCATCCCAGACAACACACCAGTCATCGTCCTTGCGCAAAAAGGCTTATCTGACGCAAATGATCCGTTACGGGATATAACTGGACGTTACTGGGTGAACATCGCAGTTCCGCGTTCTAACGGCGAGACGATCTACGGCTGGGTCATTTCAGAGTCAGTTGCGCTTGATAACAACCTGCCTGCTTATCTTGATGGCGTGATGATTTGGGTCGGACCGCCCTTGCCAACACAAGTTGACACAGCTAGAAATGTTGTTGTGGTCGAGAGTTCGTTTGACGTTGGCGGATGGGCGTTCGATGGCAGCACTAGGGCTAGTAATGGCAGTGCTGGCATTTATAGCATCACGATCTTTGAAGGCAACAGCTGCACTTCTCAGAATGGGCGTGTTCTGGCCACAGGTGTGCCGTTCATACCACGTCCCGATGTGGTTGAAACATTCAATAGCAATGTAGGGCTTGACTTCTTCAAAGTCAACTTGAAGTTGGATGAAAGCCACCTCAGCAGTGGCTTTGCTTTACGCGTTGAAAATATGCAGCGCGGTCAGCATCTGATCGCCATTTGCGCTCAAAGCAGCATCACTGGGCGCGTTGCCGCTTGGGTACTGCCTATTGAGGTGCGTTGAACTTGTGAGCGCGAAGCAAGCCGAATATCGCTACATAGGTGAACTACATGCGCGATCGCTCAAACCTGCTGGCCTGGGCGCTCTTAATGCTCTTGAGCCTTTACATCGCCTCTATCGGCACAGCAGCCACGCTAGATGTCCGCTCCAAAAATGTCTCATTGGGGCTTGGTGCTGTGACACTTGTTAGCTGGGCCGTGGCCCGTTGGCGCAGCAAGTGGCACTGGCACAGCACACCATTGGATGGCCTAGCGCTGATCTGGTTGGCTGTTATCGCCATATCAACGCTGGCAAATCTTGAGACGTGGCGCCGCAGCGCCATTGGCGCATGGTACTTCAGCATGTACTTAGGCACTTGGCTTGTGCTGTGGGATTGCCTGGCCAACCGAGCGCTCTCGCGCAGCGCCCTTGTGGATGCGATGCTCCTCAGCAGCCTAGTGCCGCTTTTTTTTGCCCTACGCGATGTACTGCTTTTCCTGGTTGAGGCACTTCAAGAGCTCGCACAAGGCTTTATGTTGCCCGCTCTGCTGCGCCCAGCTGCCACGCTTGGCAATCCCAACTTGCTGGCTGCCTATCTGGTCATAGTCACACCGCTCAATGCAGCGCGCTGGCTGACTGTACGGCAGCGCTGGCAACGGATGGCGCTTGGCGCACACTTCCTGATAGCGCTTGGCACCTTGCTGCTCACCTATAGCCGCAGCCACTGGCTTGGCATCGCTGTGGCTGGCGCTGTGATGATCGCCTTGGTGCTTGCACATTACAATCTGCTCACATGGCGCGCCTTGTGCCAAGTATGGCAAGCGCGCTCAGCGCTTGCTAAGGCGCTGATTAGCGCATCGACTATGGCAGCCTTGCTGATCGGCGGCACACTGCTGATCTTAACTGTGCGATCTTTCAACGATCCAAGCCGCACGCTTGATCTGCGTACGTATATCTTTGATATCGCTTGGCGGGCCTTTCAAGAGCAGCCGCTCACAGGCAAGGGCCTATTCACTTTCGGCAGTCAACTAGCGCGCCTAAGTTCAGTGCCGCCACGCCAAATGCATCCCCATGCACACAGCGCCTTCTTCCAAATTGCAGCTGAACTCGGTCTGATTGGCCTATTCGCCTCGACAATCAGCTTGATCGCGCTTGTGGTATGGCTCAGGCGGCAATGGCGAAGCCTGCAAGGCGATCAGCGGCTGCTGCTGATCGGCGCTATAGCTGCTCTGAGCGCGCTTGCCGTCAGCCATCTGAGCGATTTCACCATTTTCACGGCCGTCATCGCACTGATGACGCTCGGCGCGCTGTTGGTAGCGCTTTTCCCTGCTCAGCCTATCCGCTTAAGCCCTCAGCGCGAACGGCTGCGCAGCATTGCCACGTTCAGTCTGTGGATCGCGCTCTATGCCAGCGGCTTGTGGAGCAATGCCGCAAACAGTGAATATTTAGCGGCACTGCAGGCAGGCGTTGGT
>RFIM01000271.1 GCA_003695215.1 Chloroflexota bacterium | reverse complement strand
CTGCTGCAGCGCGAGACCAATTCGGCCAACAACGCTGAGCTATCCGAGGCCTTCAACGCGGTGCGCGTCACGCAGGCGTATGCGCGGCAGGCTTACAACTATCGCCGCTTCGCCGAGCGGATCAATCACGCCCATTTGAAGTCCAGCTTGCGCGCTGCGCTGATCGCTAGCTTGTTCTTCCCTGGCATTGAGCTGGTCGGTGGCGTAGCCCTTGGCATGCTGATCTACGTCGGCGGCTCGCTGGTGCTGCAGCAGAGCATCAGTGTGGCCACGCTGCTGACCTTCGTGCTATACATCGAGCAGCTCTTCTTCCCGATCCGTATGTTGGCGCAGCGCTACAATATCTTCCAAGCCGTTATGGCCGCCGGCAGCAAGATATTCGCCTTGATGGATACGCCGCTCGATATTCAGGACGCGCCTGACGCTGTGGAACTGCCGCCGATCAAAGGTCATGTGCGCTTTGAGGACGTCTCCTTCGCCTATCCGCCTTTGCCGAGTGCAGAGCGGCACAAAAAGCACGGCGCTAACGGCCAGAGCAGCGAGTATGCCGAGAGCCTCAGCGATCAGCACACGCCACCTATTGTGTTGCGCCACGTCACGCTGGATGTGCCCGCAGGCGCCACTGTGGCGCTAGTCGGTCACACGGGCGCGGGCAAGACGAGCATCGTCAAGCTATTGGCGCGCTTCTACGAGGTGACCGAGGGGCGCATCACGGTTGATGGCTACGACATCCGCAAGGTGACCCAAGAGAGCCTGAGACGGCAGATGGGCGTAGTCACCCAGGAGACGCATTTGTTCAGCGGCACGGTCATGGATAACATCCGCTATGGGCGTCTGGACGCTTCGGATGAGGAGGTGATCGAGGCGGCCAAAGCTGTTGGCGCCGATGCCTTCATCAGCAAGCTGGAACACGACTACTACACTGAGGTGCGTGAAGGCGGCGCGCTGCTCTCAGCAGGGCAGAAGCAGTTGATCGCCTTTGCGCGCGCGCTGCTCGCCGATCCGCGCATTCTGATCCTGGATGAGGCAACCAGCAGCATTGATACGCAGACTGAAAAACTCATCCAAGAGGCGCTGAGGCGCTTGCTGAAAGGCCGCACCAGTTTCGTGATCGCGCATCGGCTCAGCACAATCACCAACGCAGATATCATCGTGGTGATGGATCATGGCAGGATCGTCGAACACGGCACGCACGCGGAACTCCTAGCGAAAGGCGGCTTGTACCGCGATCTGTACACTATGGCGTACGCGCGTCCGTTAGAAGTGACGTCGTTGCACCAGAGCGCCAACTAGGTTTTGCTAGCGCGAAGGTCGGGCTCAGTCCGACCTTCGCGCTCACAGGCCGCTCTTCAGCTGGCGAAGCGCAGATGTTGGCGGAAGAAGGCGTCCAGGCGCGCTAGATAATTCTCGCCTTCAGTCTCGAAGGAGCGTGGATGCTTGTTGCAATGCGTCGTCCATAAGTCGGCCTTGACGCCTGCTGCTTGGTAAGCGGCCAGCAGCTCTTGGCTGTGATAGTAGAAGACGAAGTCGTCCTGATCGCAATGCACCAGCTGGACGGCTGTTTTGTTCTCGGCCAGGCGCGCCGCTTGGGCTAGGGCGCCATCTTGCCAGATAGGATTGCCTGTGATGATCAGGCCCCAGAGCATGCCGCCTGGCACGATGATGCGCGGAAAGCCGAAGGTCTCGGCTTGCTCGCTCGAGACGCTATCTGCGCGCGTGAACGGGCTATCGGCCCAGACGGCTCGGATGCGCGGCTCCTGCGCAGCTGCCAAAAGCACCGAGACCGCGCCCATGGATTCGCCTGTCAGGCCAATTTGGTCGGGCGCAAAGCCACGCTCAAGCAAGTAATCGAAGGCGCCTAGCACATCGTAGCGCTCTTCGTAGCCCATGGCGATGCGCCCGTTGCCGACGGTCTCGCCGCGGGCGTCGCTCAGATCGAGCGAGAGGACGTGATAGCCGAGCGAGCGGTAAGCGGCCACACGCGCCAGCACGGCAGGCTCAAAGCGGGTGCTGCGCCAGCCGTGCACCTGGATGAGCGCAGGCATGCCGGGCTCGCCTTCCAAGTAATAAGCGTAGACCTGGTAGTTCTGCCCGCGCGCAGGGAAAGTGACTGTCTCATATTTGCCTTCGGGCGTGGCCACAGGCGCCTTGCTGGCGACTGTTGAGAGAAAGTTGTAGCCCAGATAGGAGACAACCGCATAGGCGATTAGCAGCAAGATCGCGATCAACGCGAGGATGATCGGCAAGCGCCGCTGCCAACGCGGACGGCTAGGCGATAAAGTTCTCTGCATGGCAAAAACCTCTAATGGTAAGGTCTAGAAAGTATCTCTGAGCGTCGGCGCATTCTTCAGCACGCGCTCTTCGCCCAACTTATCCGCCAATTTCTTGCGCAGCTTGGGCGTTTCTTCAGCCCATTTAGCGCGCAATTCTTCCTTCGTGGCATATTTGCTGACTGGCGCAGCCATGCCACGTAGCATCGGCGCGGCCTGCTTGATCAGGCGTTTGACTGGGCCGCCACAACTTGGGCATAGCGGCGCAGGCTCGTCAAAGCCGTGATGCGCTTCAAAGACCATTCCACAAGCTGAACAGCGATAATCGTAGCGTGGCATCTCTGAATCTCCTTGGCGCATAAGAGCAGCGCCATGATCATTATACACGGCGCTGCAAACGCTCACTGCCAGTTCTCGAGCGTCTCTTTGAAGACGCGCATGAAAGCATCGCCAAGCGCGCCATCAGCCACGCGATGATCGAAGGTCAGCGTGGCATAGAGCATCGGGCGAATGGCGAGCAGGTCGTTGCCTTCTGCGTCAGTGATCACCACAGGGCGCTTGGTCACAGCGCCGACGCCAACAATGGCTGATTGTGGCTGATTGATGATGGGCGTGGCCAACAAGCTGCCCGAGACGCCGTGATTGGTCAAGGTGATGGTACCGCCTTGCAAGTCATCGGGCTTGAGCTGCTTGGCGCGCGCGCGCGCAGCCAGATCGGTCACTTGGCGCGCCAAGCCGATCAGGTTCAAGTCCTGCGCGTTCTTGATCACAGGCACGATCAAGCCGTCCTCAAGCGCGACCGCCATGCCGACGTTGACGACCTTCGGCACGAACAAGCCGTCATCCGTCCAGCGGCTGTTGAGGATCGGCTGCGCCTGCGCGGCGCGCACTACAGCCGCCACAAAATACGCCGTCAAGGTCAAGCGGACGCCCTGCGCGGCGAAGTTGGCTTCGTTGGCTTTCCAGTGCGCCATTGTTCGCGTCATATCGACTTCGAAGACGGTGGTGACGTGCGGCGCAGTGTGCAGTTTGCTCTCGACCATGTGCTTGGCGATAGCGCGGCGCATGGCGCTGTGCGGCAAGAGCGTGCCGCTCAGCGCGGCGCTCGGCGGCGCTTGAGTCGGCGCGGCGCTCGGCGGTGGCGCAGATGCTGCAGGCTTGGCATTAGCGGCTGCGAAGATTTCATCGGTCGGCTTGAAGAGATCGCCGCCGCCGGGCTGTTCCCAAGGCGCTAGCTCGGCTGCAGGCTGCTTTTGCGCGGCCAGATAGGCTTCGACATCCTTCTTAGTCACTCGGCCGCCAAGGCCTGTGCCGCGAATGCGCGTCAGGTCGATGTTATGCTCGGCTGCCATGCGCGCGACCACTGGGCTGTAGCGTTGCGCGCTCGGCGACGCCTGGGCAGGCTTTGGCTCGGGTGCAGTAACGTGCTTTTGAGCGGGCGTTGCGCTCGGCGTGGCGGCAACGGGCTCATCAGGCTCACCGATCACGGCCAGCAGCGTGCCACGCTCGACAGTCTGGCCTTCAGCCACATAGATCGCCAGCACGACTCCGCTGGCAGGCGCTGGAATCTCGGTATCCACTTTATCTGTGGTCACTTCGGCAATTGGCTCGAATTCCTCGACGCGCTCGCCGACTTGCTTCAGCCAGCGGCTGAGCGTGCCTTCTACCACGCTCTCGCCAAGTTGCGGCATGATTACGTTGGTAGGCATGGAACACTCCTCAGTAAGCGGCCAATTGACGGATCGCAGCGGCGATTTTGTGCGGATTGGGCATGAAGGCTTCTTGCAGCGGATGGCTGAACGGCACAGCAGGCACGTCGGGCCCGCCCAGGCGCATGATCGGCGCGTCCATGTATTCAAAGCCATCACAGCTGAGGATCGCAGCGATCTCAGCGCCATAGCCCATAGTCAGGTTATCTTCGTAGACGATCAGCGCCTTGCCCGTCTTTTTGAAGGAAGCCAGGATCGTCTCTTTATCGATCGGCAAGAGCGTGCGCAGGTCGACTACATCGCATTGAATGCCATCTTCGCGCGCCACTTGCTCAGCCGCTTGGACGGCGTAGTGTGCCATCATGCCATAAGCGTAGACCGAGAGATCGCTGCCTTGCCGCGCCAAGCGCGCCTTGCCGAGCGGCACTGTGTATTCGCCTTCTGGCACTTCGCCTTTGATGCTGCGGTAGCCTTTCTTCGGCTCGAAGAACAAGACAGGGTTCGGATCGCGCACGGCGCTCTTGAGCAGCCCTTTGGCATCGTACGGCGTGGATGGGATGACGACCTTCAAGCCTGGCACGTGCGTGAAGAATGCCTCGACGCTTTGGCTGTGATACAAACCACCGCCGATGCCGCCGCCGTAAGGCGCGCGAATGGTCAGCGGCACATTCCAGGTGCCGCCGCTGCGGTAGTACATCTTGGCCGCTTCATTGACAATCTGATTGAAGGCGGGATGGATGAAATCGGCGAATTGAATCTCACAGATCGGCACTAGGCCTGCGCAAGCAGCGCCAATGCCGATCGCTACAATGGATAGCTCAGCTAGCGGCGAATCCACAATGCGCTTCTCGCCGTACTTTTGGTAGAGCCCCATCGTGGCGCGGAAGACGCCGCCGCGCTTGCCGACGTCCTCACCAGTGATAAAGACACGCGGATCGCGGGCAAGCTCTTCATCCATTGCCTCGCGGATTGCGTCAATTAAGGTCATCTCAGGCATAAAACATCCTCAGTTAATTGGAGAAACGTAATATTCATAGGCATTGCCTTCGGCCGTCCAAGCGGTCGGCTTCCGCGGATCATCAGGGTCGACCTTCCACCAGATGTATCCACCTTCGCAGACTGGTCCGCCCACGACAGTGAAGCGCGCGCCGTATCCGATAGCGTTCAGACTGTCTGATGCCTTGCAAGGACCAGGTACGCGGCACAAGATATTCACAGGCGTGCTATTGACATAGCCGCGCGCGCCGACGCGCAAGCGCGTTGGCAATGTGTTGGCACAAACGTAGCCTTGCGGCGTTGCAGTAGGCGGACGCGATGTAGGTGTTGGCGGCGCGCCTGCCACAAGGCCACCTTCCGACTCAATCTCGACGACGATCGTTCGGCAATCTTTCACGCTAACTGACGTAGTGGTCACGCCTTCGGTCGTAACCTTGACTAGAGTCTTTTCAGCGGATATGTACTCTCCAATTGCGTACACGTACTGCTGTTTATTCATGATCACGATCAGCCTCATCTGTCTCGGATCGCTGGCCAAGCCACCTTCCAAACTGAATTCTCCTAGAGGCGTGCGTATAGTGCCTTCAAGGCTCAAAGATATTCTGCCTTGTGTGTCCACCGTGATTTTAATCGGCAAGATGAAAGGCGAGTAGCTCGCACCTATGGCCACGTCAAGGCACTGATTGTTTGTTGCGCAAGCCGTTACTGATAGCATCACAACAAGCGCCGCGGTTGCTAATCGTGAGTGCATAGTTCCACCTGCGTGCTAGTTTGATCGAACTATGCACTCATTATATGATGAATCTTACTTTATGTAGTCATGTAAACATCTTCGTACAAAGAAGATTCTTCAGGGTAAGGTGCATTTTCAGCGTAGCGCTGCGCTTCATCCACGCTTTGGCGGACGCGCTGCTCGTATTCCTGCTTCAGCGCCTCAGTCAGGATGCCGCGCTCTAGCAGGTGGCGCTCAAAGCGCAGGATTGGATCGGCGCGCTTGGCCTCCTCAACTTCTTCGCGCGGTCGGTAAGTTCGATCGTCATCATCAGAGCTGTGCGGCGTTAGGCGGTAGCACTTGGCTTCGATCAGCGTGGCGCCTTCGCCGTTATAGGCGCGCTCTACAGCAGCGCGCATCACATCGTAGACGGCTAGGACATCGGTGCCATCTACCGTCACGCCTAGCACGCCATAGGCGCTAGCGCGTTCGGCCACATGGCTGACAGCCATCTGCTGTTCAATGGGCACGGAGATGGCGTAGTTGTTGTTCTGGACGATGCAGATGAAGGGCAGCTTGTGGACACCTGCCCAGTTCATGCCTTCGTGCCACTCGCCTTGGCTGGTCGAGCCTTCGCCGAGGCAAGTGAGCGCCAAGCGCGGCTGCGAGGCGTCGTTGGGATCGATCAGGCCGTTCTCGCGCTTGTACTTGATGGCAAAGGCCAGGCCTGCGGCCTGTGGCACTTGCGTGGCCACAGGGCTAGATGTTGAGAGGATGTGGAGCGGCTTGTGGCTCCAGTGGCTGGGCATTTGGCGCGCCTTGCTGGTGATCTCTCCGGCTTTGCCAAACAGGCTGAGCATGAAATCGCGTGGGGTGATGCCAATGGCCAAGCATAGCGCCAAATCGCGGTAATAAGGCGCGACGTAATCCACGCCACGCTGAATGGCGAAGGCCGCACCGACTTGCGTCGCCTCATGGCCCATGCCGCTGATGTGAAAAGCGATCTTGCCCTGCCGATGCAAGAGCCAGGCGCGCTCATCAGTGCGGCGCGCCAAGAGCATGTACCAATACATCTCTAGCAACGTCTCAGCCGAGAGTTGGGCTGAAAAATGGGAAAGCTGTGTGTTGGTTAAAGCGGTCAAAGTTTTTTCTCCTAACTCAAAAGGCTTGGCCTGATTATAACGCCTGAGCGCCTAACAAACAGCCGTTTTAGATCACAGGCTTGCAACGGCAAGTCACAAAAATACAACTGGCATTCTGGGCTGATGTGACTACAATAGCAAAGTCCTACACGGTTTTTCTGCGTTTGCACGGGAGGCTCTATGCGATGCTTTATGCAGTGGAACTGGTCAACCTCAGCAAAGCCTACGGCAATTTCCGCGCTGTAGATGATATCTCGCTACAAATCAGAGAAGGCGAGTTCTTCTCCATTCTTGGCCCGAGCGGCTGCGGCAAGACGACCACGCTACGCTTGATCGCAGGCTTTGAGACGCCGACGAGCGGCAGAATCTACCTGCAAGGGCGCGAGATCAGCGGCGTGCCGCCATTCCAACGTCCTGTCAACACGGTTTTCCAGAACTACGCGCTCTTTCCGCACATGAGCGTGGCGGAAAATGTCGCCTTTGGCTTGGAAATGCAGCGTGTGCCGCGCAAAGAGATCGAACGGCGCGTGCGCGAAGCGCTGGAGATGGTGCGCATGGCCGATCGCGCCAACAGCCGTCCGCATCAGCTCTCGGGCGGCCAGCAACAGCGCGTGGCTTTGGCGCGCGCTTTGGTCAATCGCCCTGCGGTGCTGCTCTTGGATGAGCCGTTGGGCGCGCTCGACCTGAAGCTGCGCAAGGCGATGCAGCTTGAACTCAAGCAGATTCAGCAAGAGGTCGGCATCACCTTCATCTACGTGACTCACGATCAAGAAGAAGCGCTGACCATGTCAGATCGCATTGCCGTGATGGGGCACGGAAAAGTGCTGCAATGCGCCACGCCTGAGGAGATTTACGAGCGTCCGCAATCGCGCTATGTGGCTGATTTCATCGGCGAGACCAACTTTTTGGAAGGCAGGCTGATCAGCCTGAACGGCACGGCGCAGGTGCAGCTTGAGCCTGAGCTGAGCATCGCGGCGGCCTCGAGCGAGCGCGCTTTGGCACAAGGCGCGCCAGTGACTATCGCCATTCGCCCTGAGAAGATCGCGCTGAGCGCTCAGGATAGCGATCCGAGCGCGCTGCGCGGCATCGTGCGCGAGGCGGTCTATATCGGCACGGATATGCGTTATGTGGTGCAGCTTGGGCAGCGCACTCAAGTGGTGGTGCGCGTGCAAAATCTGGGCGCAGAGCGCGATCAGCGCTTCAGACGCGGCGATAGCGTCTATGTGAAGTGGGCCGCTGAGAACGCGCGCCTTTTGGTGGATTAAAGCAGGCGATGCGCCTGAATCGTTCGTCTACATCAGCACGGGAGATAGTCTTCAACGGATGAGGTGACCGCTAGAGAAGGATGACCATAACAGCTTCAACGGGTACAGGTGACGAGGCGATGCGCGCCGTGGCGCTGCCCAAATGGTCACAGCGGGCTTATGAGCGCCGCTTTGAACGCTGGGCAGGCACGGCGCTGCTCTTGAGCGCCTTGTACGGCATCGCGCTTTTCGTGCGCGTGCCACTGTTGGGGCAGAAGGATTTTCTGCCGCTTGAGACGAGTCTGCACACTTTGGCAGAGAGTCTCTCAATGCTTGGCGTTGCCGCGCCCCTTGTGGCATTCAGCCTGGTTGAGGGCGCGCTGGGCTTGCGGCTGCTGCGCGGCGCCGACGTCGGGCGCATCGCTGCGGCGCGCGCTTGGGCAGGCATTGCGCTCAGCCTGCTGTACTTCGCCGCGCTGCGCGACTTTGGCGGCGCCTTGCTGATCGGCACACATAGCGGCGCGCTGCTGGCGATTCTCTCGCGCAATAGCGGCGTCTTGCTCGCCTATCCAAGCCTGGTGTGGCTGGGAATCTTCTTCATCGTGCCGCTCTTCGGCGTCCTGGCAGCCAGTCTAGGGCGAACGAACGAGCTTGGCTTGGTCGATCTGAGCGCGCCAAGCCTAGAGAACTATCGCCGGCTGATCACACCTGTAGGTGTGAGCGGCCTGGTCTATGTGAATATCTTTCTGCGCACGCTGTGGATAGCCTTCCTGACCATGCTGATCTGCTTGGCGATTGGCTATCCGTTCGCCTTCTGGATCGCCCAGCAGCCTGAGCGTTGGCGCAACATCTGGCTGATGCTAGTGATGATCCCGTTCTGGACGAACTTGCTGATCCGCACCTACGCTTGGGTGATCATCTTGCGGCGCGATGGCGTGCTGAACAGCCTGCTGATAGACGTGCTGGGCGCGATCAGCCGCCCGCTCGATCTGCTGAACACGCCCTTCGCCTTGCTGCTCGGCTTGGTCTACGGCTACTTACCCTTCATGGTCCTGCCGCTCTATCAGAGCATCGAGCGTCTGGATAAGCGCCTGATTGAGGCAGCGAACGACTTATACGCCGATCCTGTGCGCGCGTTTTGGCGCGTGATCTTCCCGTTGAGCTTGCCAGGTGTGCTGGCAGGCAGCATCCTAGTGTTCATCCCTGCTGTTGGCACGTATGTGGTCTCTAACGTGCTAGGCGGCGGCCGCTTCTTCCTGATCGGCAACTTGCTGGAGCAGCAGTTCATTGGCGCAGCCGGCGATAAGGCTTT
This sequence comes from Chloroflexota bacterium, assembly GCA_003695215.1. Classification (GTDB taxonomy): domain Bacteria; phylum Chloroflexota; class Anaerolineae; order Aggregatilineales; family UBA2796; genus CP2-2F. The sequence goes on along the minus strand of RFIM01000271.1, from coordinate 7,843 downwards.
TGGCGCCGCCTTTGGCACAGTCCTGACCGTGTTGATGTTGATAGCAACGCTTGTGTACTTCCGCTTGGGCAGAAAGGTGAACTACGCATGACCACTGAAACAACGCGCATTAGCGTCGCTTCGCCGTTGATGGCGCCGCGCCTCGCCGACGCCTTGCGCGGCCAGGTGCGCGCTGTGACGCGCTTAGGCTTGCCCGTGATCAGCCTGTCAGTCTTCATCTTTCTGTACGCGCCGATCCTAGTGCTGGTGATCTTCTCGTTCAACAGCGGCACGCGGCTTGGCGTTTGGGAAGGCTTCAGCCTGCGCTGGTACGAGCGCGTCTTCAGCAGCCGCGAGTGGCTTGGCGCATTGCAGGTGACGCTGTGGATCGCAATCGGCTCGACGCTGATCGCCACTGTGCTTGGCACGCTAGCAGGCTTGGCTTTGGAGCGCTTTCGCTTTCGCGGCAAGCGCGCCTACGACAGCATGCTCTACCTGCCCGTGATCATCCCAGATATCGTGATGGCGCTCTCGCTGTTGCTATTCTTCTCAGCCGTGAACGTCTCGCTCAGCCGCTGGACGGTGCTGATCGGCCATGTGGCCTTCAACACGGCCTTTGTGGCGGTCATCATCAGGGCGCGTTTGGCAAGCCTAGATTCGCGCCTTGAGGAAGCCGCTGCCGATCTCTATGCCAGCCCTTGGCAGGCCTTTCGCCGCGTGACCTTGCCGCTGCTGCGCCCTGCCATTTTGGCGGGCGCGCTGATGGCCTTCACCATGTCCTTCGATGAATTCGTGATCACGTCCTTCGTCAGCGGGCAGGGCGATACCACCTTGCCCGTCAAAATTTACGCGTCGATTCGCTTTGGTTTGAAGCCTGAGATCACGGCTGTGGCCTCGCTGGTGCTGCTGATCTCAGTCCTGCTAGTGATCGCCTCGCTGCTGATGCAGCGTGGCACGCGCAAGTCGGTTCAGATGTTCAACTGAAGTGAGGAGCTAAAGCTGATGGCAAAACGTCTTGTGCTGCTGGCGTTGATCGCCGCTTTGTCGAGCACCTTTGCGCCGCTGGGCGCGCCTTCGCAGGCGCAGCAGCTGGATAACGTCCTGTACGTTTATAACTGGGGCGATTATATCGACGAGGAGCTGCTGGTCGCCTATGAGCAGCAGTATGGCGTGCGCATCGTCTACGATAACTACGCCACCAATGAAGAGATGTTCGCCAAGCTGCAGGCCGGCGCGCAGTACGATGTGATCTTCCCCTCGGATTACATGGTGGCACGCATGCTCGCGCTCGGCTTGATCGCCAAGATCACGCCTGAGAACGTGCCTAACCGCAAGTTTCTCGATGAACAGTCTGTAGATAGCTGGTACGATCCTGAGAACTATTGCGTACCCTACACCTGGGGCGCCAGTGGCATTGCCTACCACGTCTCGCTTGAGGAGCCGCCGAACTCGTGGGCTGCGCTGTTCGATCCTGAGCAAGTGGCAAAGTACACAGCGCTTGGCGGCATCAACGTGATGGACGATCAGCGTGAGCTGCTTGGTGCGGCACTGCAGTATCTGGGCTATTCAGTCAACAGCACAGAGCGTGCTGAGCTAGAGCAAGCACGCAATACGATCTTGCGCGTGGCCTCAGAGTACCGCTACTTCAACTCGGCTGACTATCAAGAGACGCTCCTGCCCGCGCGCGAGGTGATCCTCTCGCACGCTTGGAATGGCAACGCAGCCAAAGCTGCCTTGCTGACGCGCAGCGAAGCCTATCCTGATGGCGAGTGGCGCTTCGTCATTCCCAAAGAAGGCGGCTTGCGCTTCCAAGAAAGCGTCTGTGTGACAGCAAGCAGCCCGCGCAAGGCGACTGCTGAGCATTTCATCAACTTTCTACTAGAGCCTGAGAACGCAGCGCGCATCAGCAACGCCATAGGCTATTTGAATCCGAACGTCGGCGCGCGCGATCTGGTCGATCCGCTGCTCAAGAAATTCTTGCCCAGCAAGGAAGAATTGGCGCGCCTGGAATGGATTCGGCCGCTGGAGAGCGACGCACGCCGCCTGTGGGACGAGATTTGGACAGAAATTCGCATCGGCGGCTGAGGCCTGATGGCCAAAAGCATGGCGCCACAGCATCGGGCAAGCTGTGGCGCCATTGTTTTCTTTCAGCGGCCTGGCGCAGGATGAAAGGTCACAGTGCTGCCAGGCAATCTTGCCAAGAGCTGCACCGCGCGCCGCGAGACTTGCAAGCCAAACGCAATGCGCGCGCGCTTCAGCAGCGAAGCCTGCAGCTTACCCGCTTGCAGGCGCGCCATCTCCCACTCTTTGTTGAACCAGCGCTGCACCCAGCGATAGAAGCGCGTGTTGTGCTTGCCGCGTTCGAAGAGCAGCTTGTTCTCCGCTGTGAAGGCCCAATCATCGCCATCATGCAGGATGCGCTCGCGCACTTGTTGGTAGAATTCCGTGCCTGGCAGCGGATAGGCAATAGTCGTGCTGAAGCTATCGGGCAAGGCTTCTCTCAGCAACTTGACCGAAGCCTGCAAGTCCTCTAGCTCTTCGCCTGGATAGCCAACCATCATGAAGAAATAGACGTGAATGCCGACCTGACGGCAAGCCTCAGCGGCGCGATAAATCTGCTCGACCTTAGTGCCTTTCTTCATGGCGTTCAGCACCTTTTGCGAGCCGCTCTCTGCCCCGAAATAAATCTTGCGGCAACCGATCTCCTGCAGCGCTTTCAGCAACGGCACGTCCACTAAGTTGACGCGGCTCAGGCATTCGAAAGGAATGGCGGCATCGCGTCTGAGCACCTCAGCGCGCCATTCGAAGATCCACTTGCGATCCACGCCGGTGATATCATCTACCACGCGAATTTGATCGGGATTGTACTGCTCTTTGATCAGGCGCATCTCCTCAGCCGCGTTGGCAGCCGAGCGCGAGCGATAAGAACGCCCAAAAATGCCTTTCTGGCACCATGTGCAAGCATACGGGCAGCCGCGCGTGTTGATCATGCTCATGCTCCAATAGCCGTGCCGCTCCGTCCAATGCTTCTTGTAGGCCTCGAAATCCACAAGGTCGCGGGCAGGGAATGGAATTGAGTCCAGGTTTGTGATGGCAGGGCGCGGCGGCGTGGAGACGATCTGGCCCTGCTCATCCAAGAAGCGCAAGCCACGGATGGCGCGCAAGTTCAGCTGATCAGCGCCATGCCGACCTGTGAGATGATCCATCAGCTCGACGATAGTCGCCTCGCCTTCATCCCAGACGATCAAGTCCACGACGCGCCTACCATCCACGCCGACGTGCTTCAAATACGCCTCAGGCTTGCCTGTTGGATCAGGCCCGCCGAAGACGACTGTGGCGCCGTGCCGTTTGGCGATCTCCGCCAAGGCCAAGGCGTTGCGCCGCACTGTGATCAGCGCCGTAATGCCGACGACTTTCGGCTGATAGCGCGCCAGGGCACGCTCAAAGCCGCTGTAATCGCGCTCAAAAGCGCCATCATAGATGGCAACGCGATAAGCCTGCTGGCGCAAAACAGCCGCTAAGTAGAGCAAGCCGAGCGGAAAATACGGCGTCATCAGCTGCCGCTCGACAGGATCGAGCCAGACGAACAGCGGATTCGCCAGCAGGATGTCAACCTGACCATCAGTAGTAGCGCGCACACACATGGCTTTCAACACTTTCAGGCTCAGTGAGCGTACAGCGCTCTACTATATAGCACCTGGCTATTGCTTCGCAAATGGCAGCATGTTTTTCAAAGAGACCGAAGGCGCTGTATTTCACAGCATATTTAAGCCCGACAAAAAGCGCATCTCAATTGACTAGAACACTTTCTTGTGTTACTCTGAGCAAAGTTCAGCGCTTTGTGGAGAATTGTCGTATGCTAAAACATGTCCGTTTTTTGCTTGCCGCATTGCTTTTTCTAAGCTCGCTGACAGCTGTTTCTTCAGCGCGCGCGGCTATTGTGGTGCATCCTGGCAATTTGCAGGGCTGGTTCATCGGCACAGTGGCGCCAACAGGCACGCCCGCTTTCGCTGATTTCGTCAATGGGCTCGGCACGCCGCCTCTCGGCACAGGCAGCTATCGCGTCACAATTAGCGCAGCAAACACCAAACGGCAAATAGCTCGCGCAGATTACAACAATACGCCGCTCAGCAGCTTGAACATCAGCTATTACACGTACCGCGCAGGCACTAACACTAACGATTGGTACGTGAACGTTTACATCCATACGACAGGCGCGCCCGGGCTGGCAAATTGCCGCCTAGACTTTGCACCAAATGCAGGCCCTCTTAACACATGGACATTGCAAAACGCGACCAGTGCTTCCAATGGCTGGTATAGCATTCCTGCCTGTGGCACGACGCTTACGAACGTCGCCTTCGCGACGGTCCTCAGCACTTTCCCCAGTGCTGTTTTGAGATCGCCTTTCACAGCAGGCGCGCCTGCTATCGTCTTCAACATGGGCGATACAGCTGCCGGTTACGTTAACTACGATGGCGCCATTGACGCGATCACCATCAACGGCACGACATGGGATTTCGAACTCACAGCGCCTGCAGCGCCCAGCTCGATCGACTTCTTCAATCCCGGCGATTGCCGCGTCGATCCAAAACCAGGTGACCGCTTGGCAATCTGCTGCGAGGCCAGCCGCATCGTGGTCTACGGTGTGGCCAACAACAGCCGTGGCTTCTTCCTGAGCACTTTTGATTTCGAAGACTTAGTGCGAGCAGGCCGACGTGGTATTTTCGTCAACAGACAGCAAGATGGCGTGATCTCGGCGAGCATGAGCCGCTCACAGAACATATGGGTCGCTTGGAATGGCGGTCAGTACAACGCCACAGGTCAGCCCGATCAAGGCTTTGCCAAGCTGGTGCGTTGTCCCTTGCCTGCCTCAGTTGTCCAGGCGCTCCATCAGCGCAGCGAATGAGAGCTCCCTGTGAAGCTGCCTAGCCCAGGGCAGCCTCACAGGCTTCAGGCGAATAAATTGATGATCAGCACAAGCAGCGCCACAGCGTTCGCTGCACCGAGCGCGACCAGGCCTAGCGGCAATTTCTGAAGCTGAATTGGCAGGCCTTTCGGCGCCTGAATTTCCTCAGGGATCAGCGCAAAGGGATCGGAGGAAGCCACAGGGCTGCTGGTGCGCACGCCAAGCTGCCCGCGCTTCTTGCCCAGCGCGCCACTGCTCAAGCTGGGCGGCACAATGCGCGGACGCGGCGGCACAGGCGCCGCAGGCATAGGCGCGGGTTCCTCTGCCTTGAGGATATCCTCAGGCGAGAGCGGCGCGTCATCGCCTTCTTCAAATGGGCGCACATCGAGGCTCTCAGGCGGCTCATAGAGCGATAGATCGGGCTGCAATTCTTCCAGCAGCATCTCATCGTCCAGCGTTTTCAGAAAAGGCGATTCAGCATTCTCTTCAGCGAAGAGCGGGCTATCCGTGTGGCCGAGTGGGCTGGGCGTTGAGAAGCTGAAGGGCTCTGATGGCTCGTCGGATGCGGCGGGCGCGCTCGGCGCGGGCGTATAGGCGCTACCGAAATCGAAATTATCCAAATCCTCGGCGAATTGATCGGCAGGCGCGCTGAAAGGCGCTTCAGATGGCCGCGCGCTTGTGAAAACGCTGTTGGATGTGCCGAGCGGCAGGCTTGCCAGCCATGCGTCATAATCCTCGTCGGAAAAGGCGGGCACGCTGCTGCGGGCAGGCTCAGCGCCGGAGCTTTTGCCCCACTCAACGCTGGTTGGCGTGCTAGCAACAGGTGGCTCGGAGACGCTAAAAGGCGAATCTGCGAATGGATCAGGCGCAGAGGCGGCGCTGAAGGGCGAACTTGCAAACGGATCAGCAGCAGGCGGCGCTGAACGCGCTTGCAAGGCTTGCAAACCTTTGCGGGCCTTCTGATTGTTCGGATTGATGTCCAAGACGTTCTCGAGACAGATCGTCTGTTCCTCGACGGTATCTACGCAAGCGCTCAGCCACAGCCAAGCCTGCTCGTTCATCTGATCGATGTTGACGATTTGCTCAAGCAATTGGCGCGCTTCTGCTTTGCGGTTCGCTTTGGCATAGGCGATAGCGCGCTGCAGCATGGCATTCAGATCGGGCGGCATGGCATACTCTCTCAAAAATCAACTAAGGTGCGCTCAAGATTTCGCACGCATTCAGGCGTGTGGAGCAGAAAGCGAGCGTTTGATCGGCGCGCAGCACGCGGAAGGTATCCATAGCTGCGCTAGTTTCCCAGAAAGGCGGCTCATTGCGCAGAGTCAGCGGGCGCTCAGGGTTAGGGCAGTTCTCAGGCAGTGCCACGTTCGCGCTGGTGCGTATGACTGTGCACTGTGCAGGCTGCAAGAGCATGTTGCGCGGGAAAACAGCAGTGCGGTTGCCTTGCTCAAAGCGCAGCTCGCCTAGCGGCAAGGCCTGGTCGCCTGTGTTGTAAACCACGAATAGGTTACTGGTATAAATGAAGCGAACGGCAGGCAAGGCGAAAGGCGCGCTCTTGGCTTGCAAGAAGGGCACGTTTGCCTGTGGTGTGAGCAAGTAAGTGAGCGCGGCGGCGATGCCCATGGTCAAAATGGCGAGAAGCATGAGTGCCCATAACGAAGTGCGCGCGGCGCGCTCTTGAGCGCGCTTCAGCGAGGTCGCCCGAGAAGGATTGGTCTCGCGCAGCGTCGATTCATCCACAGCCGCAGCAGGCACAGGCGCAGGCTTGGAGCGCGATATGGACGACTGATTGGTTGAGGACAAGAGCAGCGTCGGCACGGGATCGGAGAAGGGCACTGTGACGCTGAGCGCCTCGCTGCTCAACTTGACGGGCACGGGTTTGTTGCTGAAGGCTTCGCGCAGCGCCTTGGCGAACTGCGTGGCGGTCTGCCAGCGATCCTCAGGGCGCTTCTCAAGCGCTTTGAGGATGACTTGCTCAGCAGCCTCAGAAAGCTCAGGGCGCACGCTGCGCGGCGGTGGCGGCGGCGTCGAGATATGCAGCAAGGCAAGGCTCATGGCCGAATCGGCGTCAAAGGGCGTCTGGCCCGTCACCATCTCGTAGACGATCACGCCGAGCGAGTAGATATCGCTCTGTGGCACTGCCCGATCTGAGGCGACGGCTTGCTCGGGCGCAATGTAGCGCGGCGTGCCAAAGGCTGTGCCAAGCGTCTGATCGCCGCCTGCTTGCATCAATAGGCCGAAATCCATCAAGATGGCGCGCCTGTCGCTGCCGATCATGATGTTGGAAGGCTTCACATCGCGGTGAATGACGCCCTTAGAATGCGCATAATCGAGCGCGGCGCTCACATCGTCAACCACGCTCAACATCAGCTCAGTCTCGATGAACTTTTTCTGAGCGCGCAAACGCTTGAGCTTCTGCAGCAGGGTCTGGCCTTCCAACAGGCGCATGGCAAGGTAGTACAAGTTCTCGCCCTGGCCGAACTGATAGACTGTGACGATGTTCGGATGATGCAGGTTGGCCACAGCGCGCGCTTCGCGGAAGAAGCGCTGCTTCATCTCATCGCTATCTTCAGCTTGCGGCGTGATGACCTTGATGGCCGCCTTGCGCTCTAGGTTTGGATCGAAGCCTTCGTAGACGCGCGCCATGCCGCCACGCCCGATCAAGCGCTTGATCTCATAGTCGCCTAAGCGCGTGCCGATCAGTGGATCAGTGGTCGATTCCGCGTTTTTGGTTGCCACAGCCTCTGCTCAGACTTCCTGCCTATTCATCTATATCACCAATGATACCCTGCATCAGGGCATCGTCAAAGGTGATGCGGCTCTCGGAGGTCAGCGAGATGGCGCTTTCAGCTAGCTTGTCAGGATCGAAAAGCGCCTCGGCTTGAGCGAGATCGATGCTATCCAGCGCGTCCAACAGCTTGGGGTCGAAATCGGGCGCGGGCTGCGCTGCAGGGCGCG